>JBKKDH010000400.1:0-11934 GCA_046708445.1 Arthrobacter sp. | reverse complement strand
GGGCCCCCCCCCCCGGGGGGGCCGCCCACACCGCTTTAAGCAGCCCGGGTCCGGCTGTCCTTGCTGTTTGCAGCAGCCGGCGGCCGGGGCAGACTATGGTTGCGCGCCTGCTCTTCAGTGGCCCCGTACCGACATTGCAATGACCGTGACAGCGTGCTCTACCGCGTAGACCGGATCCCTCGAGAGTCCTTTGACCTGTGCATCCGCTTCTGCGGTGACCTGGATGGAGCGCACCAGTCCCTCGGGCGTCCAGCGCCGGACGTCGCGCTGGGCCTGTTCCACGAGCCACGGCTGCATTCCGAGGTCCCGGGCTATCTGCGCGGAGGACCCCTGGGCGCCCGCCACTTTGGCCACAGTCCTCAGCTTGGCGGCCAGCGCGGCCACGAGCGGAACGGGGTCGGCTCCGGTGGCCAGTGCATGGCGCAGGGCGGAAAGCGCCGCCGGGCCGTTGCCCGCCATGGCGGCGTCGGCAACCTTGAACGCAGTGGCCTCGATCCGGCCGCCGTAGTAACGGTCAACCAGCTCAGGGGTCACGGCCCCGCTTGCGTCCGCAATCAGTTGGTTGCAGGCCGCCGCAAGTTCGGCAAGGTTGGCGCCCACGGCGTTGACCAGCGACTGGACGGCGTCGCCGCTGATCTTCCGGCCGGCAGCCCTGAATTCTGCAGTAACGAAGGCGGTCTTGTCAGCATCCTTCTTCAGCGGCTGGCAGTCCACCACGGGCCACCCACCTGCCTTCACAGCATCAAGGAGCTTCTTGCCCCGGACTCCCCCGCCGTGGCGCAGGACGAGGACGGCATCGGGTTCGGGGCGGGCGACGTAGGCGAGGGCGTCTGCCAGGAAGGAGTCGTTCATGCTTTCAACGCCTTCTACCTCGATCAGCTTGTTCTCGCCGAAGAGGGAAGGGCTGACGTGCAGGGTGAGCGACCCGGGTTCGTAGCTTCCCGCGTTGAGGCGGGTGACTTCGACGTCCGGGGATACTGCCCGCACCTGTGCCCTGACACGGTCCATGGCCCGGATCCCCAGATACTCCTCCGGACCGCCAATCAGCACCACTGAGGCCGGTTCTACGTCCCGCCAGGTGGCCGTGCCGGACGCCGTCGTCCTGTTTCGTGCATTCGGCGCAGCGGCCATTCTGGGTTCCTTCCGGAAGTGTTAGTGCAGTGTCTAAGCCTGCCACGGCGGGACCGTGGCTCCAAGCCATGAACGGGACCACGGTGCCTGGAGCGCGGCCTCGACGGCCAGCGGAGGCTTTCCACCTTTTCCAGTGCCCGCTCGATGCAGCGGTGCAGGCCCAGCACCAGTTCCGCTGCCAGCCGCGGACGAAGTGCCAGCAGCACCAGCCCCAGCGTCAGTACCGACAACGCCACCATGGTCAGCAGCCCGAAACCTCCTTCCGGCCACGGAAGTGAGGAACCGGGCAGAGCCGCCATCAACCTGGCCGTCCCGGCAACGCCGCCGCAGAAAGTGCCCGCCACCGCGATGAGTGCGGTTGCCGCCCATGGCGCCAGTACCGTCAGGGGAACCGCGGCGGTGCCGAGCAGTGTCACCGGTGCAACGAACGGGGCTGCCACGACGTTCGCCACCAGTGAGTAGGTTGAGAATTGTGGCTGCAGAAGCACAATCACCGGACCGCACAGCAGCTGGGCGGACAACGGCACGGCGAACGCCGCCGCGGCCCATCGCGGCACGCGGGCAGGAGTCAGGTCCACCAGCCGCTGGCCGAGCACAATGATGCCAAGAGTTGCCAGCACGGACAGCAGGAAGCCGAAACTGGTTCCCAGACCCGGGTCGAACAGCAAAAGCCCGATCACCGCGAGGCAGAGGAAGCTCAGGCCCCGGCCTGTTCGACCGCCAGCCAGTGACGCGAGGGCTATTGAGCCCATCAGGGCGGCCCGCAGGACACTGGCATCCGGACCGACCAGAAGGACAAACAGTCCCAGGCCGGCCAGCGCCACAACGGCCGCAGGCGCCCTGGGCAGCCGCAGGCTGCGGGCCAGCAGCAGGAGGGCTCCAAGCACCAGGCTGCAGTTGGCGCCGCTGACGGCGGTCAGATGGGTCATGCCAACGGTCTGCATGGCGGTATTCAGCCCTTCATCCAGCGCGCTGGTGTCCCCGGTGACCATGCCGGGCAGGAGACCGGCGGGGTCGTGCGCGAGAAACGAGGCCGCAGAGACATAGCGGCTGCGCAACTGCCCCGCGCCCTCCTGCCAGCCTACGGCGCCTTGCGCCAGCAGCACCGGTGCCGATGAGGCGGCCAGGATGCCGGCCTCGGCCTGCCCCGGATCCGCTGGCCTTAGTTTCCCCGTGGTGCGAATGCGCTGGCCGGCCGCCACAGCGCCCCAGTCGCTTCCGCCCATGACCACGATTTCGGCGCGGGTCCGAAGCACCTGCCCACCCGTCGTGACTTCAGCCGCCGTCGCCGGTACAGCCCACCGCCCTGTGACGCCGGTCTGTCCCGCTGGCGAAACGGCGCGGGGCGCCCCCGTGACCTCCATGATGGCCACCACGGATTTGCCGGCCCGCACGGCATCGGCGAAGGGACCATCGTTGCGCTGCGAGGACGCGACCGCCGAATGCGCGGCGGTGGACACAGCCAGCAGCACGGCAATGGCGGCAGTGGGCAGGAAACTACGCGGCGCGGCACTCCGCACGGCCCTGCGAAGGAGAACACCCGCGAGAACCACAAGGCCACAGCAGAGGCCCAGAAGGGCGGACGGTGTCAGCCAGACCCCTGCGATGGCGGCACACCAAACCAGCAGCGCGGCCGGAGCCAGACGAACGTCCGTACGCCGCCTCGGCCCGTCTGCAGCGGCAGGCGCCTTGGGCCGCCCCCGGACCTTCTCCGCCACCACCCGGCGGATCGCTTCCGGCACAGTCGCTCCCGGCACCCTTGCGCCAGCCCGGGCAGGTGCCTGCGCCGGCCGGGCGGGGTACCCGGTGGATTCACCAGCACCAGGCGCCCGGACTGCCGACTCCACAAACCGGCTCCACCGGCTGGCGCTACCCACGCGGCCCTGCTCCTGCCGGGCACATCATTCCACGCTCACCAACGGAAGCAGCGTTTCCAGCATTTTTGGTCCCACGCCGTCCACGGCATCAAGCTCCTCGACTGATGTGAACGGCCCGTGCTCCTTCCGCCAATCCACAATCCGCTGGGCCAGAACGGGCCCCACCTTGGGCAGGGCACCGAGCTCTTCAATACCCGCGGAGTTGAGATTGGTCTTGCCCGCCACGGAGCGTGAGGCGGCCCCACCTGCAGCGGAGCCTCCGGTCCCGTCCGGGGAGGCACCGGCGGCATCGGCTGGCAGCGGTTCACCCTGCCGGGGCACATAGATCTTCTGCCCGTCCACGACGACGGCTGCCAGGTTCAGCCGATCAAGGTCGGCCCCGGGGATGCTTCCGCCGGCGGCAGTGATGGCATCATGAACGCGGCTTCCCGGCGACAGTTCCACGACGCCCGGCCGGGCGACCGCGCCCACCACATGCAGCACAGCGTGTGCGGCGCCCTCGGAACTGGAATCCCCCGCACCCGTCGCCGGCTTTCCCGGATTCTGTGCGCCCGTCCCCGGCTGCGTCTCCACGGGTCCGGCCGATGCAGCGCTTCCTGACGGTGAGACGTCACTAAGAGGGAGCACCTCGGGCTGCCCCACGGAAACCTGCCACCAGAACCAGGCCCCGAGCACGACCGCGACGACGCCCACGAGCAGGGCGGCTTTCAACCCCAGCCGCCACCTGAGGACCTGCCCGGTCCGTCCCGAGCCGAGCATGGATCCAGACAAGGCTCCGGATGTGGTTTCCGCACCGGAGCCAGCTGCCGGATCTGAATCCTGACCGTGGCCGGGGCTGCCGTAGACAAACGCCTCCCCACCGCCGGGCAGCAGCCCGCCGGAGGAGGATCCGAGGGTGGCCTGCAAACGGCTGCCGGCATGGCGCGCCGCAGGGCTGGCTGCGGCTCCAGCATCCCGGCGTGACATATCTCCCACGCTAGGGACAACGGCCTGCACGGGACAGTGCCGGGTGCGGCTATGTGGAAAGGTCGGGGAGTCCGTTTGCCAGCCCCGGGGAGTAACCCTCCCCCACAATGACAGCCAGGACTCCGAGCCCGGCGTGGGCGGCGAGCACCGCAGGCAGAGAACTGATCTGGGCGCGGGGGCAGCCTGGCAGAGCGGCGGCCAGCCGGTCGGCAAGCGCCTCAGCCTCGGCAGGATTTCCGAAGTGGTGGACCGCGACGCTGACGCGGCCGGCAGGGCGGGAAGCTGCGTCTTCGGCAGCGATCTCCTCCAGCCGGGCAACCGCCCGGGCGGCGGAACGGACCTTTTCCAGCGGAACGATCTTGCCGCCGTCGACCGCGAGAATGGGCTTGATGGCCAGCATGGTTCCCACCAGGGAAGCGGCCGCCCCGATCCTGCCGCCCCGGCGGAGTTGCTCCAGGCTGGGGACATAAAAGTACACCTTGGTCAGGCCGAGCTGTTCGTGCGCGACCGCCGCCACGGCGGCAGCGTCGCCACCCGCCGCGGCCGCGACCACGGCAGCCTGCACGCCCATGCCCAGCGCCATTCCGACCGTCCCGGAATCGACAATTTCGACAGGGATCTCCACCCGGCCGGCCGCGAGCCGGGCCGCATCTGCTGTCCCGGACAAACCGCCGGAAATGTGGATCGAAACAACGGCATCGTAGCCCCGCCGTTCGGCAGCACGGAACGCCTGCTCAAACTGGCCGGGTGACGGACGGGAAGTCTTGACCGACTTGCCGCTGGCAAGTGCCAGCGCGATGGTCTCCGTGATGTCGTCTTCGCCCTCGCCGTAGATTTCCTCGCCCACCATCACGGGCATGGGAATCACGGTCAGGCGCCCGTCCACGGTGAAGGCTGCCACCCATTCGGCCGGCAGCGCGGCTGCGGAGTCCGTGACCACGGCCGTGCGGACGACGTCGGCCTCGCCGGCGGCGGTGACCTCCGGACGGGGCGCGGGGCGGAAGGCTGCCAGGCGGTCCCGGAGCCAGAGCCAGGCAGCGGAGTCACGGTCGGGCAAGTGCGCCTCCTGGAGTTATTGCCGGCCGCCGGAAGGATCCGGCGGCCGGTGCCCCGGCTAGGCGGGGACGATGTTCACCAGTTTAGGGGCACGCACGATCACTGTGCGGATACCCCGCCCGTCGAGGGCGCGCTGGACATTTTCTGACGCGAGGGCCAGTTCGCGCAGCTCGTCCTCGCCGATCTCCGGGGACACTTCGAGGCGGTCGCGGACCTTGCCCTGGACCTGGACGACGGCTGTCACGGTTTCCTGCACCAGGAGCGCCTCGTCGTGGGCCGGCCAGCCGGCGTTGGCCACAGAGGCAGCGTGGCCCAGGACGTTCCACATGTCCTCCGCCGTGTACGGCGCGAAGAGGCTGAGGATAACGGCAACGGCCTCGGCGGCTTCGCGCACCGCGGGATCCGCACCGCCGGCGCCTGCGGCTGCATCTATGGTTTTGCGGGTCGCGTTGACCAGCTCCATCAGCTTGGCCACCACCACGTTGAACTTATTGCTGTCCAGCAAGGCCGCGGCGTCGGCGATGGTGCGGTGCGTAACCGACCGCAGCGCGCGGTCGCCGGAAGCGGGGTCGACGCCGGGCGCGCTGGTGACGTCCTGCGCCAGCCGCCACGCGCGGGCCAGGAACTTCGCGGAGCCCGACGGCGAAACATCGGCCCAGTCGACGTCGTCCTCCGGCGGGGACGCGAAGATCATGGTCAGCCGGACGGCGTCCACACCGTATTTGTCAAGCTGCTCACCGAGGTCCACGCCGTTGCCCAGGGACTTGCTCATGGCCTTGCCGCCGTTGAGGACCTGGCCCTGGTTCAGCAGCGCACTGAACGGCTCATCGGCGTCGATCATGCCGAGGTCGTGGATGACCTTGGTGAAGAACCGGGCGTACAGCAGGTGCAGGATGGCGTGCTCCACGCCGCCGACATACTGGCCTACCGGCATCCACTCGTTGATTTTCGCCGGGTCAAAGGGACCGTCGGTGAACTGCGGCGAGACGAACCGCAGGAAGTACCAGGATGAATCCACGAAGGTGTCCATCGTGTCCGTATCGCGCTTCGCCGGTCCGTGGCAGTTGGGGCAGTCCACGTTGACCCAGGCCTCGGCGGCGGCCAGCGGTGACGTGCCCTTCGGGGACAGATCCTCGCCGCGCAGGTCTGCCGGCAGGGTTACGGGCAGCTGCTCATCCGGGACGGGAACTTCGCCGCAGGCGGGGCAGTGAATGATGGGGATGGGTGTCCCCCAGAACCGCTGCCGGCTCAGGAGCCAGTCACGGAGGCGGAAGTTGACGAACTTCTCGCCCGTGCCCTGCTTTTCCAGGATGCCAATGGCAGCGGGGATGGCTTCAGCCTTGGGCAGGCCGTCGAGGACGCCTGAGTTGATCAGGGTGCCCTCCCCCGCAGTCGCCCTGCCGGAAACCGCCGGGTCCTCCTCGCCGGTGTCCAGCACGGCGCGGACTGGCAGGTCGAAGGTCCTGGCGAAGTCGAGGTCACGCTGGTCGTGGGCCGGGACGGCCATGATGGCGCCGGTGCCGTAGTCGGCCAGGACGTAGTCCGCGGCCCACACCGGCAGCTTCTCGCCGTTCAGGGGGTTGATGGCGTAGCGGCCGGTGAACACACCGGTTTTTTCGCGCTCGGTGGACTGGCGTTCGATTTCCGTGAGGGCCTTGACCTGCTCGCGGTAGGCGTCCAACGCCTGGGCGTGCTCGTCGGTGACCAGTTCGACGGCGATCGGCGCGTCTGCGGCGACCACGAAGAACGTGGCACCGTACAGGGTGTCGGGACGGGTGGTGAAGACCGTGACGTCCTTGGCGGGCTTGCCGCCGTCGGCCTCGATCACAAAGTTGACGTGGGCACCTTCGGAACGGCCGATCCAGTTTTTCTGCATGGCCAGCACACGCTCCGGCCAGTGGCCCCGCAGCTCATCCATGTCATCGAGCAGCCGGTCAGCGTACTCGGTGATCTTGAAGTACCACTGGTTCAGCGACTTCTTGGTGACGGCGGTACCGCAGCGCTCGCAGGCCCCGTTGACCACCTGTTCGTTGGCCAGCACCGTCTGGTCCTTGGGGCACCAGTTGACCGGCGAATCCTTGCGGTAGGCCAGGCCACGCTCATAGAAGCGCTTGAACAGCCATTGGGTCCAGCGGTAGTACTCCGGATCCGAGGTGTGCAGCCGCCGTGACCAGTCCGCTGAGATCGCGTACCGCTTGAACGACGCGGCCTGCGTGTCGATGTTGGCGTAGGTCCACTCGCTGGGGTGGGCGTTGCGCTTGATGGCGGCGTTCTCGGCCGGCAGGCCAAAGGAGTCCCAGCCGATCGGGTGCAGGACATCGAAGCCCTGCTGGCGCAGGTACCGCGCCACAACGTCGCCCATGGCAAACGCTTCGGCGTGGCCCATGTGGAGGTCGCCTGACGGGTACGGGAACATGTCCAGGACGTAGCGGCGCTCGCGGGAACCGTCATCGGCGGGGGTAAAGACCTTGAGGTCTTCCCATACCTGCGGCCACCTGGCCTCCATTGCCGCGAAGCTGTAGGTGCCCTCCTCGGGCCCTTCAGCTGCCACGGCTGCTGTTCCGGTCTCTGTCTCCGGCTGAACGCTCACTGCTGCCCTCTTCTGTTCTGTTACGGCATCTGTGCGGCCATAACTTCTCTGATCCCTTCTGCTGCCGGCCCGGCGAACTTGCCCGGACACACAAAAGCCCCTCTCCATGGAGGGGGTGCCGCGCGGCAATCCGGTTGTCTCCGGATACCGGGGGGCTAGCTAAGCAGTAGGATCGCACGCATAGAACTACTTTAGCGCACCGCGGAGGGACGCAGCGGTGGCCCTTGCCTATCCGCCGCGGCCCGCCGTGAATAGACTGAAGTCCGCTGCGCAACAACGGACAGGACGGGTGGCCGTGGTGAGTGAAGACATCCTGTTTCCCCCTCTCGGCCACCCTGCGGCGCTGGCCAGGGAGGCCGTTGGCAGCAAGGCCGCCGCGCTCTCCGCATTGGCGGCCGCAGGCTTCCCGGTTCCGGCCGGTTTTGTGGTCACAGGAGCTGCCCTTGCCGCCGCAAATGCCCGGCATATGGGTGCCGCACTCCGGGCGGCTGCTGCGGCCACCGGGCCAGGCCCGTATGCCGTGCGGTCCTCGGCCGCCGCGGAAGACCTGCCGGGCGCTTCATTTGCCGGCATGTATGAGAGCTACCTTAACGTGGACGCGGCCGGCCTCCCCGCGGCGGTGGAACGCTGCTTTGAGTCGGCCAGTGCTAACCGCGTCCGGTCCTACGAAGCGTCCATCCGGCCCGCACCCGGCGTCGGGCCCGGCCAGGACGACGGCGGCACCGCAAGCCCCGGGGCCGGAATGGCGGTCCTTGTGCAGCAGATGGTGGATCCTGTTGCCGCCGGAGTCGCCTTTACCGCCAACCCGCTGACCGGGGACCGCGACGAAATCGTCATTTCGGCCGTTCCAGGCCTCGCCGAAGGCCTCGTGTCCGGGGTTGAGACGGGAGAGGAATGGGTTGTGCGCGAGGAACGGCCCGCCCTCGCCGGGGGTGCCGGGGGCGTCCTTTCGGCGGAAAGCGCGACGGCGGTGGCCTCCGCCGCGCGTCAGGTTGCCGGGCATTTTGGCTGCCCGCAGGACATTGAGTGGGCACTGGACCATACGGGCAAGGTCCAGATTCTCCAGGCCCGTCCGATGACCGCCCTGCCCGAACCTGTGACCTGGGAGCCACCGGGAAAGGGCGCCTGGCTCAGGAACTTCCGGCTCGGCGAGTGGCTGCCCGAACCGGTCACGCCGCTGTTCATGGATTGGGTCATACAGCGGATAGATGCTGCCTACAACGAAGCCGTCTTCGCGTCCGCCGGCATTTCCGTGGCCATGGGGCACGGACAGGTCAACGGCTGGTACTACGTCTCCCCTCCGACTCCCAGGGCGCTGCCGCACCTGCTGTTCGGCGGAGAACCGCGGTCCTTGCCGTACTTCTTCAACTCCGTGGTGCGGCCCATGTTCGACCCTGCAGGGGCAGACAGGACGGTTCTGCGGGCGCTCGAAAACGAATGGCGCACCGAGTGCCTGCCTTCCTACCGTGACCTCGTGAATTCCTCGTCGAGCGTGGTCGGGACGGCCAGCCTGCCGGAACTCATGGACGTCGTGGAACAGGTGGCGCGGAAGGCCGGCCAGTACCTCTGGCTGTTCGCGGCCACGGGCGGCGCCGCCTGGAAGATGGAGCTGGTCCTGGCGCGCTTCTGGCGCCGGCATCTCGCCGGTGCGCTCGCGGGACATGCCACAGCGGAGACGCAGGAGGCCATCGGATACCAGACGCTGCTGGGCGGATTGGCTCCCGCCCTGCCGACGCGTGTTCCGCACGCCGTGTACAGCATCGACTGGTACCACAAGACGGCGGGCGAGCAACCCGGCCCGCACGCCCATGCACCGGGCAACAAGGCCCAGCGACAGTCTTCGCCGACGGCCGCCGACCGGCGGAGGGTGGCTGAGGGCGCCTGCCGTGCGGCGCTGAAGGGAAGCCGGCAGCTGAAGAGGTTTGACACCCTCCTCAGCCTGGCCCAGCATTACGCGCTGCTCCGCGAGGAGCAGGCCGCGGACTTCACCTTGGGCTGGCCGCTGCTGCGCAGCTGTGCAACAGCGATCGGCGGCCGCCTCCACGACCACGGCATCATCGCAGCGCCCGCCGATGTCTATTTCCTGACGTTCGACGTCCTGCGCCTGGACGCGCCGCCGCAGCACGAAGAGGTAGCCCGGCGCCGCAAGGAATGGGCGCGGCAGCGGAAGCTCTCAGCTCCGCTGTCCTTGGGAAAGATGCCGCCGGTGGTAGGCAACATGTTCGACCGTATTGCCAACTCGGCACGCAGCACCAGGGACGTGCCGCCAGGTGCCTTGGTGGGGCATCCGGCCAGTCCGGGGCGGGCGGAGGGCCGGGTGCGCGTGGTGGACGGTCCTGAGGAGTTCTCCCGGTTCCTGCCAGGTGAGATCCTGGTGGCGAAAGCCACGGCACCGGCATGGACCCCGTTGTTTGCCGTCGCAGCCGCCGTCGTGACCGACGGCGGCAACCTGGCCGCGCACGCTTCCCTCGTAGCACGCGAATACGGCATCCCCGCCGTTGTTGGTACCGGCAACGCCACCACCGTCCTGCGGACCGGCCAGCTGGTTACTGTCGATGGCAACGCGGGGACTGTAATAACCCACGAGGACTGACTGTGGTCGCCGACGAGGGCCCGATGTCTCCGGCCCGCCCGGGTGTGGTGGGCACCGCGAAGCGGGCGGGGCAGGGGCCGCCTTCCTCGCGGAGGTGAGTCGGCCGCCCGCCCCAACGGGTTACTTCACGTCTTCGTCCACCCAGTCCATTGACTTGGTGACAGCCTTACGCCACAGGCGGAGCTGGCGGTCCTGCTCGGCCTGGTCCATTTGCGGTTCCCAGCGCTTGTCCTCGGACCAGTTGGCCGAGAGTTCACCGAGGTCCTTCCAGAATCCGACAGCGAGGCCGGCTGCGTAAGCGGCGCCCAGGGCAGTGGTTTCCACGACCTTGGGCCGGATCACCGGAACTCCGAGGATGTCCGCCTGGAACTGCATCAAAGCGTCGTTGGCGACCATGCCGCCGTCGACCTTCAGTTCCGTGAGCGGAACGCCGGAGTCCGCGTTGACCGCGTCCAATACCTCTCGGGTCTGGAATGCCGTGGCTTCCAGCGCTGCCCGGGCGATGTGGTTCTTGTTCACGAACCGGGTCAGGCCCACGATGGCGCCGCGGGCGTCGGAGCGCCAGTAAGGGGCAAAAAGGCCCGAGAATGCGGGGACGATGTAGACGCCGCCATTGTCCTTGACTGAGGCGGCCAGCGTCTCCACCTCCGGGGCGCTGCTGATCATGCCCAGGTTGTCCCGCAGCCACTGGATCAGGGAACCCGTCACTGCGATGGAGCCTTCGAGGGCATAATGCGGTGCGGCATCGCCCAGCTTGTAGCCGACGGTGGTCAGCAGGCCGTTCTTGGAGTGGACGATCTCCTCACCGGTGTTGAAGATCAGGAAGCAGCCGGTACCGTACGTGTTCTTGGCTTCGCCGGTCTGGAACGCGGCCTGGCCGAACGTGGCAGCCTGTTGGTCGCCCAGGATGCCCGACACCGGGACTTCCCGCAACAGCTGTGAGGTGTGGACGGTGCCGTACACCTCGGAGGAGGACTTGATCGCGGGCATCATGCTGAGCGGGACACCGAAGATCCCCAGGATCTCCTCGTCCCAGCTCAGCGTCTCCAGGTCCATGAACAACGTCCGCGAGGCGTTGGTGACGTCCGTGACGTGCACGCCGCCGTCGACGCCGCCGGTCAGGTTCCAGAGAACCCACGCGTCGGTGTTGCCGAAGACCAGGTCACCGGCTTCTGCCCTGGCCCGGGCGCCTTCGACGTTGTCCAGGATCCATTTGATCTTGGTGCCGGAGAAGTAGGTAGCAAGCGGCAGGCCCACCTTCTGCTTGAACCGTTCAGGCCCGCCGTCCGTGGAGAGCTCGTCGACGATGTCCTGCGTGCGGGTGTCCTGCCAGACGATGGCGTTGTAGACGGGCTCGCCAGTGGTCTTGTCCCACACCACGGCAGTTTCGCGCTGGTTGGTGATGCCGACGGCGGCGATGTCGTGCCGGGTCAGGTTCGCCTTGGACAGCGCGGAAGCGATGACCTCCCGGGTGTTGTTCCAGATTTCGGCGGCGTTGTGCTCCACCCAGCCTGCCTGCGGGAAGATCTGTTCGTGCTCCATCTGGCCCGACGAAACGATGTTGCCGCTGTGGTCGAAGATGATGGCCCGGGAGCTGGTGGTGCCCTGGTCGATGGCGATTACGTACTGGTTCATGATGACGTCCTTGTCTGTGTACTGAGTGTTACTGGGAAGTCAGGCGGCGGCGGTAATGATGATCGGTGCGATCTTTGCGACAATAC
>JBKKDH010000399.1:0-5028 GCA_046708445.1 Arthrobacter sp. | reverse complement strand
GACGCCCGCTTCAAGCCAGGTGTAGTCCCCGGCCAGGACCTTGCGCGAGAGGTCGTGGTCGCCGTCGTCGGTGTTGCGCCAGAGCTGGTCGAAATACTCGTCGACGCGGACCCGGGCCTGCTCGCAGTACGCCTCAGCCAGTTCGTAGGCGCTGGCGGCACGTTCCGGCGCGGTGTGAAGCATCATCTCGGCCCGCGAACAGCATGCGGCCATGGCATAAAGCTCCGCGCCGATATCAACTATCCGGCCCAGGAAGGCCTGCTTGTGCTCGAGCCTGGCCTGCCAGCGGCCCATGCCGTAGAAGGTCTGCCTGGCCAGCTTGCGCGAGGACCGCTCCACAAAGCGCAACTGCTTGGCCAGCCGCCCGAATTCGCTATAGGAGCGGGGGTCCATTCCCGCGCCGGCTACCAGCTTCGGCAACCACCTGGCGTAGAAACCGGAAGCCCCGACGGCGGCCTTCGCCTTGTCCTGCAGGCTTGCCTCCATCGATGCGAGGTCTCCGGCAGCCGCCAGGTGGGCGTCCACCGCTTCGCGGGCGATGAGGAGTTTCATGATCTCCGAAGAGCCCTCGAAAATGCGGTTGATCCGGAGATCGCGCAGCTGCTGCTCGGCTGGAACGGCGCGTTCGCCACGGGCTTCCAGGGACTCTGCCGTCTCGAAGCCCCGGCCGCCGCGGATCTGCACGAGTTCGTCAGCAATCCGGCAGCTGATCTCCGTGGACCACAGCTTGGCCAGGGCAGCTTCGATCCTGACGTCCTTCTGCCCGGCGTCGGCGAGTTCCGCCGAAAGCTCGAAGACGGCGTCCAGGGCAAAAGCGGTGGCTGCGATGAAGGCGATCTTCTTGCCCACAGCTTCATGCTTGCCCACCGGCTGCCCCCACTGGGTGCGCGCATTGGACCACTCGCGGGCAATCTTCAGGCTCCATCGGCCCGACGCGACGCACAACGCCGGAATGGAGAGCCGGCCCGTGTTCAGCGTGGTCAGCGCGATCTTCAGTCCCTGGCCTTCGCGTCCCAGGCGGTTGGCCGCGGGAACGCGCACCTGATGGAACCGGGTTACTCCGTTTTCGATGCCGCGCAGCCCCATGAAGCTGTTGCGGTTTTCCACCGTGATGCCGGGGGAGTCCATTTCCACCACAAAGGCACTGATGCCGCCTTTGTGCTTGGTGCCGTCCGCGTCGGTGTGGGCTGGAACCAGGGCCATCACCACCACAAGCTCGGCGATCACGCCGTTGGTGGTCCAAAGCTTCACGCCGTCCAGGACGTAAGACTCGCCGTCGTCCGTGGGAACTGCCGTGCTGCCCATCCGGGCAGGATCGCTGCCCACGTCCGGTTCCGTCAGCAGGAAGGCGGTAATGGCCCCGGCGGCGCAGCGCGGCAGGTATTCCCGCTTCTGTTCCGGGGTTCCGAACACCTTCACGGGTTCGGGTACGCCGATGGACTGGTGGGCGGACAGGAGGGCCCCGATGCTGGGGTGCACGCTGCCCAGCAAGGCCAGGGCGCGGCCGTAGTAAACCAAGGACAGCCCCAGGCCGCCGTATTCCTGCGGGATCTTCATGCCAAAGGCGCCGAGGTCCGCCAGTCCCTTAAGGTATTCGTCCGGGATCCTGTCTTCGCGCTCGATCACGCGACCGGACATAGTGCGGGCGTAGGCCCCGATCCGTGCCACGAAGGCTTCGCCGCGTTCAACGTCGTCCTCTTTGGCGGTGGGCCAAGGGTGGACCAGGCTGAGGTCGAAGTTGCCCAGGTAAAGTCCCTTGGCGAAGCTTGGCCGGTCCCAGTCCGCTTGGCGGGCTGCCTCGGCTATGGCACGGGCGTCCGCTGCGGTGGCTTCGGATCCGATGTTGCTCGCGGCGACGGGAACATCCGCGTCCGGGGCGTCGGTGGCGAGTGCGCTGGCGGCGGGACTGTCAGTGGCGGAGCTCATGGGGTATCTCCTCTGCCCGGGATGGCCGGTTCAAGCCATGGATCCGCCGGGTTGGAGAACCCTTTAGCTGTCTCTCAATATTACCCGCGGGTAGCTTCCCGTGCTAGGGGATGGCTGGCCCGGGAAGTCCCCGGGAATTTCCACGGCGGACGCATGGTGCACGAGCCTGTCCCAGCCGCTGTTGATGCCGTGGACCACCGCCAGCAGCGTGGTGGAGGCGAGGAACCAGCCGAGTTTGCCAACGCCTACCAGGACGAGGGCCAGGAATCCTGCCGTCAGGACGAAGGCGGCAAGGACCAGGGCAAACACCAGCGTTCCGGTGAACACCATGGTGGCCGTTTCCACTGCACTTAGGTCGAACTGCATGCTTCCCCCTGCTGCGCCATTGCTTCGGTTGGATCAGTAGCACGAGCGTAGGGGCTTGAGGGCAACTCCAACCAGACCCGCCCCACCAGCAACAGCTGGTTGATATGGGATCGCAATGCTACCGGGGCGTAGGTCACGGAGCGGTCGCGGAACCGTAGCCGTTAGGGGCGCGAAGGCTCTGCGTTAACCTTGTAGTTGGCAGTTTTGGTCTTTCGTCGATTCGCGCTGCCCAACCATCCCCCATCAGCTGAAGGAGAGTGCGTGCCCCGCTCCGCCAGGTCATCCGCTGACGCAATCAGCGCCCGGCTCAGGGACCTCGAACTCCTCACCCAGGGACCCGCCTGGGCACTCACGCGCTCCGCCCCCTGGGTGATCGCCGTGTTGCAAGCGTCCTTTACCCGAACCCGCCCGCAGGTTCAGCTCGAGGAGTTCCATGCCGACGTCGACTCGTTCCTTGAGCAGTTGCGGCGCGAGGAGCCGGCGCTGGGCGGTGCCAACGGCGCGTCCCCGGGGAAAAAGTACGCGGACGAATGGACGCGCAAACACTTCCTGACCCGCCGCAACCAGTCGGGGCAGATTGTCTATGAGGTCACCGAGCCGGCCGCCCGTGTGCTCGCATTCCTGGACAGCCTCTCCAGCGAGCGGTCCACGCTGAACGGTTCCCGGCTGGGAACGCTCCTGGGCGACGTGGAGAAGCTGGCCAACGAGACCAACCCGGACCAGAGCGCCCGGCTGGAGTCCCTGGAGGAAGAGATCGAGGAGCGGCAGCAGTTGATCCAGGACATCAGCTCCGGCGACTTCGATGGCCTGCTGGACGACGACGAAGCCGTAGAGGCCGCCGGTAACATCCTGGACCTGGCCGCGAGCCTGCCCGCCGACTACAAAAAGATGCGTGATCGGATCGAGGAGCTCGTGGGCGAGCTACGCAACCAGATCATCGAGGAGTCGCTCAGCAAAGGTGCCACCATGGCCCAGGTGCTTGAAGCCGACAAGCGGCTCCGGCAGAGTCCCGAGGGCAGGACGTTCCGCTCCTTCACCGCCTTCCTGGAGGACCCGCAGCAGCAGCTGCGGTTCCGTTCGGCGATCGGCGAGGTGCTGAGCAGGCAGTTCGCCGACGACCTTTCGGCGGAGGACCGCGAAACCCTCAAGAACCTGGTGGCCGAGCTCCGCCACCAGCACAGCCAGATCCAGCGGATCTACGGCAAGCTCAGCGAAAGCCTGAACACGTACGTCCAGAGCGACGACTTCCGCCAGTCCGTCCGGCTCCGGAACGTGCTGCGCGAGGCCGAGCAAGCTATCCGGTCGCTGCCGTATGAACGTGAAAGGCCTGGCCTGGTCCGCGGCCCGGCGCTGTTCAACGCGGGGTTCGAATCGCTGGCCATGGTCAAGCTCTACGATCCGGACGAGTTCGCCGTGCCGCCCAAGCTGGCGGATCCCATCTCGTTCAGCGACTCCGACCGGGTGCGCTCGCCGAGGACGGGCAAGGCCCGGCCCGCGGCCATCAAGGCCGCCGTCGCCGGTGCCGCCACGCTGGCCGAGGCCTGGGCCCAGCTGCCCCCGGAGGAGCAGCACATCAACTCCATCCGGGCGCTCCTCTCGCTCGCCCTCCAGGAGGGCGCGGGGTTTGACCGTGACGCCTGGGACGGCCTCGACTACGAACAGATAGACGGCACCACCCGCAAGGCGTACCTGCCGGTGGTCACCCTGAAGAAGGACTGACGATGACTGAAGAAACCACGACGGCGGCACCTCCCGTTGAGGAGGCTGCCACCCTTGCCGAGGCAACGCCGCACGCAGAACGACCCTTCGCAGTCACGCCCCGGGACACGTTTGTGGACGGTGCGGCGCTGTTCCCGGGCGACACAGGCGTGCTGTCGATGAAGGTGCGCCAGGCCCTGGTGAAGCTGCTCAAGGGTCCGTATGTCGACGGCGGCCGGGACGAAAAGCTGTGGACCACGCTGCTGGACAACCAGCTCATCCTGCGCAGCCGCCTGTCCGAACTGTTCCTGACGCTGCAGCTGGACCACGAACGCAAGATCGCCGTCCTGCGCCCGGTGGACCCGGAGGCCATCGGCGGCAGCACACGTTCAAGCATCCTGCGCCAGCAGCGCGCGCTGAGCCGGGTGGAGACCATCGTGCTGCTCCGCCTTCGCCTGCTGCTGGACCGCCACGTCACCGCCCAGACGGATCCCACCATCACGCGCGAGGAAATCGCGGACCTCGTGGCCCACTACCAGCCGGCCGGCCAGCAGGACGCGCTGCGGGATTCGGACGTGGTCACCCGCGCCATCACGAAGCTCCTGGCCCGCCAACTGCTCCTCACCACCGGCCTGGACGACGTCTACACCATCTCCAACGCCCTCCCCCTGGCCCTGCCCTTCGAAAACATCGGCGACATCCCAGCCCAAATCGAAGCCCTGGTAGCCGCAACAGCAGACCCAACAGGCACAGAACCCCTGATAGACCTCGACGGCGACAGTTCCGCGGAAGAGGACGACACTGATGACTCCGCAGGTGACGTACCCAACGACGACGACGGCGATGCCGCCCCGAGAGTGGCATCGGGCCTGTCGGAGCCGCGCGCTGAGCTGATCGAAGATCAGCTGCGCGGCGAAGGGGCGGGGGCGGCATCGCCTGCCAACCTCCGCACCCACGACGAACTCAAGGCCATCGCCGAATCCGGTGCTGCCGAGCTCGGCTGGGATGCCCCCGCCCGCGACGTCATCGCCTGGGTGG
>JBKKDH010000398.1:0-6304 GCA_046708445.1 Arthrobacter sp. | reverse complement strand
GCGCGGAGGACGCCGCCCAGCACCGCGGGGATGCCGGACGCCTCGAAGACGAGTTCCATATCCTCGGGCAAGCTGCCGCCGCCGGAGACGTTCCGGACTTCGTCCGCGCCCATGGCTTTGGCGATCGCAAGCGCCGCGTCGTTGATGTCGGCGGCAATGACGGTCCTGGCGCCGGCGTACTTGGCCGCTGCCACCACGAGGGAGCCGATGGGGCCGGCTCCGTTGACCAGGACGTCCCGGCCGGTGAGGTCGCCAGCGCGGCTGACTGCGTGCATGGCGACGGCGAGCGGTTCGGCCAGCGCGCCGTGGAGGGTGCTGACGCCGTCGGGCAGCGGCCGGATCTGGGAGGCCCTGGCGAGCTTGCGCTCGCTGAAGCCGCCGTCGGTGTGGGGATCGAAGGCCGCGGAACCGAAGTACCGGATCTGCGGATAGAGATTGGTCCTGCCGGCCAGCCGGGCCGGCATGGTGCCGTTTCCGACGAGTTCGGCGGGGTGGACAGTGACGGGCTGGCCGATCTCCAGAGTTTCGACGCCGGCGCCGACCTGGGCGATCCGTCCGGCCACCTCGTGTCCGAGAACCAGGGGCGACGTCAGTGCTGCAGTCCCGGAGGCTCCGTGGCGCCAGTACGAAAGGTCGGATCCGCAGATGCCGCCCCATTCGACGTCGAGAACTACTTCCCCGGGGCCGGCTACCGGCTCGGGCCGTTCGTCAATGCGCAGATCGTTGGCACCGTGGACTACGACGGCTTTCATACGGCGTCTTCCAGGCGGACCATGTCGCGGCCGCGGACCTCGGGTCCCACGAAGGCCGAGATCAGGGTGATGAGCGAGTAGGCGATGAGCATCGCCGCCAGCGGCCACCAGTGACCGGTGATCGCCGTGAGGGTGGCTGCAAGCAGTGGCCCGATGGCAGTGGCAAGGATCCCGCCGATTTCCTTGGCCAGGGCGAGCTGGGTGAAGCGGGTGCGGGCGCCGAAGAACTCGGCCATGGTGACGCTTTCCATCGCGAAGAGGCTCAGCACGCCCAGGTTGAGGCCGATGACCATGGCGACGGTGATGAGGACGGTGTTTCCGCTGGTGACCATCAGCATCATGGGGATGGCGAACAGTGCAGTGAGCGAGCTTAGTACCAGGTAGAGAGGCCGCCGGCCGAAGCGGTCACCGAGCATCCCCATGACGGGGATGGTCACGAAGCCGAGCAGGGAGCCGTACATGATGGCGGTAGTGCCGACGCTCTTGTCCACCAGGAGGACGGTGGCAAGATAGCCGATGAGGAAGGTCTGGACGAGTCCGGAGTTGCCGGCCTGCCCGAAGCGCAGGCCGAGTGCGATCAGGAAGGCCTTGCCCTTGCGCTGATGCAGTGCCGCTTCGATGGTGCTGGTCTTGGTGAGTTCTTCTGCCGCGGCGATCTCGCGCTTGGACAGTGCCACACCATCCACCACGTCGACGCGCTCTTCGAAGACGGGGCTTTCCTTGAGGGAGCGGCGGACCCAGACCGCGAAGATCATGAGCACGAAGCTGAACAGGAAGGGAATGCGCCAGCCCCAGCTGAGCAGGTCTTCTTCAGACAGGGTGGAGACGAGGATTGCCCAGATGGCAGAGGCAGCCAGGGTGCCGGAGTTCGTACCCAGGCACACGAGGGAAGAGATGAGGCCGCGGCGGCGGACGGGCGCGAACTCAGCCAGCATAACGGTGGCTCCGGCGATCTCGGCGCCGGCGCCGAAGCCCTGCGCCAGGCGCAATGCGACCAGCATGATGGGTGCCCAAATGCCGATCATCGCGTACGTGGGCAGGACACCGATAAGCGTGGTGGACGCACCCATGAGTGCGATGGTAATAAACAGGACCTTCTTGCGGCCGATCCTGTCGCCCATGCGGCCGAAGTAGACAGCGCCTGCGAGGCGGGCCACGTAGCCCACGCCGTAAGTTGCCATTGCAGCGACCAGGCCGATAATCGGGCTGACATCGGGAAAGAACAGCTTGTTGAAAACGATGGCTGCTGCCAGCGAGTACAACTGGAAGTCCATGAATTCCATGGCGGTTCCCAGCCAGCCGGAGACGGCGACTTTGGCCAGTTCCCGGGTGGGTTTTGTTTCCGGCTTGGTGGTGGGCGGCGCGATGCTCTCAGTCATCTGATGCTCCTTTGCAGGCGATGAAAAACGAAGGGGAGATGAACGGAAGAAGCTGGCTGAAGGTCCCGCAGTAGTGACCGGCAACATCCCGTTATTACTACCATACAAGCACTACCATTCTAGTGTGTCAAGAGTAATAGACTGGAGCCATGGCAACCGAGAAACGCGGCAAGGGACAGCAGCCGCGACTGTCCGTCAGGGACCAGACGCTGGAATCGCTTCGGCGTCGCATCATCTCCCTGCAGCTCCCGCCAGGTGAGCCGCTCTCGGAGAATGAACTGGCGCAGGAACTGGGCGTGAGCCGGACCCCGGTCCGGGAGAGCCTCATACTCCTGCGGGAGGAGGGGCTCGTGCAGGTCTTTCCGCAGATCGGATCGTTTGTTTCCCTGGTGGATCTTGGTCGGGTCTCCGAGGCCCAGTTTGTCCGGGAGGCCATCGAATGCGCGTCGCTGAAAGACGTTGCCGTGGATGCTGCGGGCTTCGCGGGCCTGCGCGAGATCCTGCGGAGCCAGTCAGCCGCGGATGCCAGCGGCGACATCGAGGAGTTCTTCCGCCTGGACGAGGACTTCCACCGCGAACTCCTGCGGCTGGGCGGCCACGAGTCCGCCTGGGCAGCCGTCAACTCGGCCAAGGCCCACCTGGACCGCGCGCGGCGCCTGAGCCTGCTGGACACCAGGCCTGTGGCCACGCTGATTGAGCAGCACACGGCGGTGGTTGACGCCTTGGAGTCGAAGAACCTGAGGGACGCGGACAGCTCCTTGCGCCTTCACCTTCGGGGCGTCTTCGAGGACGTCCAGCGCATCCAGGAGAAAACCCCGGAGCTCTTCTCCGACGGCGCAGTGCGTCGCCCCACACGGCGGAGCGTCGCCCGCCTGACGTAGAAGGACGACGGCGGGAGGTCCCGCCGTCGTCCTTCCCCTTTACTGCTTACTGACCGCCGACGGGCACGCCGAGCACGCCGCCGATGGCGCTCAGTACCCTGTCCGTGACGTCGTCGATCCCGCCGATCCCGTCCACCTGGGCCACGATCCCGCGCCCGGCATACCTGGCCACCACGGCTTCGGTCTGCTGGTGATACAGGTCCAACCGGTGGCGGATAACGCTTTCGTTGTCGTCGCTCCGGCCGGTTTCCTTGGCCCGGAAGAGCAGGCGGCGGACGAGTTCCTCGTCGTCGGCAGTCAGCTGGAGGACTACTCCCAGCTCCTGGTCACGGGCTGCGAGGATCCCGTCGAGGTAATCCACCTGTGCGGTTGTGCGCGGGTAGCCGTCCAGCAGGAAGCCGCTGCCGGCGTCGTCCTGGCTGAGGCGGTTCCGGACCATCTCATTCGTGACGCTGTCCGGTACGAAATCTCCGTTGTCCATGTACTTCATGGCTTCAACCCCCAGCGGCGTCCCGCCCTTGACGTGGGCGCGGAAGATATCACCGGTGGAGATTGCGGCAACACCGAGGCGGTCGGAGATCCGTTCGGCCTGTGTTCCCTTGCCCGAACCGGGCGGCCCGATAATCAGCATTCTCGTCATTCAGTACCCCTCACTGGGTTATGGGACGTCGTCGTCCTGGGCCGATGCTACGGCTCCAGAGGTTGCGGCCGGGCTGCATCGGCGCCTGACAGCAGAGTACGACGGCGGGAAATCCCGCCGTCGTACTCTGGCTTTTTGTGCTGTTACCGGTAGCCCTGGCGCAGTGGGCGGTCAGGTCCGGGCGTGTTCGGCCAGTACGGCGTCGATCTGGCCGGCTGCCTCCCGCATGCCTTCCTCCATGCCCATCTGGACCATTTGTTCCATCTGTTCTTCGGACTCGAACGTGGAGCGGATAGTCATCCTTGTGCCGCCGCCGGCGTCCTCGAGGGTGACCGTGGCGTGGGTGATCCCCATGGCTTCATCGGGGTCGCCTTTTTCATCGGCGAAACCGTCGTCGAACTCCAGGCGGTTCGGTGCCTGGATGGCGATGAAACGCCACCAGCCTCCGGCCTTTTCGCCCTCGGGGCCCGTCATGTAGTAGGCGGCTTTTCCGCCGGGCTCGAAGTCGAACTGCTCGAACGTGGCCGGCCAGGTGGGCGGCCCCCACCAACGCTCGAGCTGCCGCGGGTCTTCCCAGACCTGCAGACGCGTTCGACGCCGGCGTCGAACTCGGCCACGAGGGTGAAGCTGAGTGCCTCGAGATTCTTGGTGGAACTGATAACCGACATTGCAGAACCCTTCCTATCCTTCAGCCAGAATGTCCGCGATCCGGCCGACGCGCTGCCGCCAGATCGCCTCGTACTCATCAAGCAGCCGCCGGGCTTTCTGCAGTCCTTCATGGTTGCCCCGCACGATCTGCTCCCTTCCGCGCTTTTCCTTGGTGACAAGGGACGCGCGTTCCAACACCGCCACGTGCTTTTGGACGGCGGCGAAACTCATGGCGTAGAGGGCCGCGAGGCCGGACACCGAGTACTCCGCCACCGTGACCCTGCGGACAATGTCCCGGCGGGTGGCGTCTGCGAACGCCTGGAAGAGGCGGTCGACGTCGGCATCACTCATCTGATCTACAACCATTTGGTTGTACGATACGCTCAGGGTGGCAGGGTGTCAACAGATGGGTGTGGCCGGAAAGAGGCTCACCACAGGATTCTCAATCGCTCAGCATGACCTGGTCCACCAGGAGATGCCCCCATTCGCCGGTGGCGTCGTCGAGGATCTGGAACTGGGCTGTTTGGCCGGCAAGATCTCGCACGTCCCACGAGACATGCCACAGCGAACCGCTGTCCTCCCCTGTAGCCGTCCGCACCGGCTGGCCGTTCACCAGCAGCTGCACCGAGGTTGCGGGCTCAACGCCAAGGGGATGGTTGCCGCCGCCGAGCTGGAAGTGTACGAAGTCCCGGTCAATGACGAACAGCGGCGACGTGATGCTGCCAGTGGCGGGATCGCCGGGCCCCACGAAGGTGTCAGCGAACTTCGCGTCGACGTGCCCTGAGGCAGAAGTCCCAGAAGGACCCGCAACCGCCATGTCCCCGCCGGAAGTCCACCCGGTTCCCCAGGTCGCTCCTTCGAAGTCAGCGATCAGGCGGGCCGGCCGCTGCACGAGGTTTTCGAACTCGGTGACCGTGACGTTGGAGAACGTGGCGGCTCCACCACTGGAGTAGAGGTTGATGCCGTCGTCGCCTGGGTTCGCGAACACCTGGCTTGAGTGAACGTAACGACCGTCGTCGACGAAGACCTCTATGGTGGTGCGGTCCACCAGGATCCGCAGGTGCACGTTGTTGACGTTCGAATCAAAGGGGGCACGGCTTTCCAGCTTGGTCCCTGAGCTGTCCGGGTTCCCGGTGGGTCCGCGGTTGAGGTAGCTGAAATTGTCGAAGATCCCGACGTCGGCGTGCTTGGTCCCGTCGGCAGACGCCCGCAGCTGCAAGCCGATGTTTTGCGCCTCGCTCCATGAAATGTCGGTCTCGAGCTGGTAGGACGTGCCGCGATAGCCCAGCGGCAACTGCCCGTTGACGGTGAAGCTGCCGAGGTTTGTCACCTTGGTCGCGTGGTCAGCCAGTGCAGGGGTGGGCTGGGACACGAGGCTGTAGCCGGTCCCGTATTTCTTGAGCTTGATCTGGCGCACGATGGAATCCGTGCCGTTGAAGCCGTCCGCCGCCCAGGTGGGAGTGGTGTGGGCGTAGTTCCAGTTGTTCATCCATCCCAGAGCGAACCGCTGGTCCGTGGGGTTGGCGGGATCCTCCCACGTGACCGCGCCATACCAGTCGTAGCCGTGGTCCAGCCATTGCGGGGTAGTGGTGTCCGGGGTGAAGGAGGTGCCGTTGAACGTTCCGGTCCAGTAGGAATAGGTGTTCGGGGCCCCGGTCAGGTACCCGTTGGCACTCATGCCCAGCACCCATTTTTCGGTGCCGTCGTCGGCCCGGATCTTGAAAAGGTCAGGGCACTCGAGCATCCCCAGGCCCGGTTCGACGAATTCTGAGACGCGAGTCCAGTCCTTGAGGTTCGGCGAAGTGTAGAAGCTGATTTTCTGGCCCTCGGCGATAAGGGCAACCCAGCGGGAGGCCTCCGGATCCCAAATGACCTTGGGGTCGCGGAAGTCGGTTCGCCCGCCGTTGGGGATGACCGGCGTTTCTCCATAGGCGTGGAAGTTCCGTCCGCCGTCCTGGGAGTACCAGAGGAACTGTGCCTGCGGTCCGTTCGAGTTCTCGATCT
>JBKKDH010000397.1:0-3962 GCA_046708445.1 Arthrobacter sp. | reverse complement strand
TTTCATAGCCGCCATGAGGAATTTCCCCTCCAATTAGTCCCAGGACTTACCAGCCCGGACGGGCTGTGTCCGCATGGTCAATCAAGCCGCTATGGCGGCACGTGTGGGCACCGCCATGGCTGAACATATTCTGAATGCTTTTGTCCTTGCTTACTTACTATTATCCCGTAATTACCCGCACGTAGCTAATCGATGGACATTTCCGGCCGCGTCGCATTCCTGCCTTCCAATGCCGGGCAGTGCAGGCAATCACGGCGGATAGTCGCCTCCGCCGGGCAATTGTGCCCACGCCCAGAGCCAGACAATCCAGACGATCTGCAAAAGGATAAACATCACGATAACCGTGCCCCGGTAGGCCCTGGAGCGGGACAACACCGCAGCACCGAGCGCCAGCGGAAACAGCGGAAGCAGCATCCTGAACGTGCTCGTCTGGGGATGCAGGAACAGCAACAGGTATGCCATGTAACACGCGCACCACAATCGGAGTTCAGTCCCCAGTTTCATTGCCGGAGGGCTGAACAGCATCAGCGCAAACAGCCCGGCAAAGACGAAGGGCGCCAACACGCCCAAAACCGGGCCAAAGAGCTGGATGCCGGTGTCGAACCATGGCTTGAACGGCACCAGGTCGTGCCCCCGCCAGACCGTCTCAGTCTTGGTGTACGCCTCGACGTCCCCGGTAGCGGCCCAGGCGGCGGCGGGCCAGATCAGCGCAGCAGCTCCACTCACGGCGGTGAGTCCTGCCAGGCCGCCCAACTCCCGCGGGCTGGGGACCGGGGCGTCCCGTCCTGCACGGCCGCGTTGCACCAGCCGGTAGATAAACAGCAGTCCAACCATGGCGGCAAATGGCACGCCCACCGGCCGGGACAGGCTCATCAGCACCACCACTGGCATCGCGAGGTAATACTGCCGCCGAACCACCAGCAGCAGCGCCGCACCCAGAAGTAGGATCGTCAGGGGCTCGGCGTAGGGCACCTGGAGTATCCCGGAAACAGGGAAGGTCGCGAAGAACGCCACGGCCCACATGGCCGAACTGTGCGGCACCCTGTGGCGGAACAGGCTGTAGAGCACCAGGGCCGCCGCCAGCCCTGAGAGCATGGCGATGAGTGCCAGCGCAGCGGCCGGGGCCATGCCGGTCAGCGCTGAAAGGGCGCCGCCCAGGAAAGGGAAAAGCGGGTAGAACGCCCAGGCGTTTTCCTGGACATTGCCGGCGGCATCAAGCGGAAGCACCGCCGGGTAGCCGTTGCTGATGACTTCGCCGTACCACCGCGCGTCCCAGATGTTGATGAAGTTCCAGTAGTCCGGCTCGGCAGGGAACCAGGGGTTGGTTCCCTGGTGCAGGGCTGCGGCCATGAAGATACAGGCGCTGGCGAGCCTCGCCGCCACGTAGAGGGCTGAAACCTGGAGCCACCACGGCCAGTGCCGCATTGCTTCTCCGGCCCGCATTGCCAGTCCGCTGATCGAGCCTGCGAGGCCCGGCCTGCTTCCAGTGTCCGTACTCAAACCCCGTCCTCCGCCGGGTTCCGGCCCGGGCCTGGGGGTGCCTGTTCCGATTCCGGTTCGGGTTCCGATGCCGCCGCATCCCCCGGATTCTGCGCTACGCGCTGCGCATCCAGCAGCCGAGCCGTCAGCTGCTCCACTTCCCCGCTCTTGGCGGCGAGCTGGTCGCGGAGGTCATCAAGCACCTGGTCCACCTGGTCCATGCGGTAACCCCGCAGGCCCAGGGAAAAGCGGACACTGTCGACGTCGGCCGGCGCCGCGTCGGCGGGGAGCAGGACTGGTGGGAGGTTCGCCACGGGCTGTTCGAAGCCGCCGTCGAGAAGCCTTTCGCGGACGCCGCCCCCACGGCCGTGCCGGAAGAATCCGGATTGGGCGCCGGCACCGGCCCAGACGACGGCGCCCACCAGCACGATGGCAAGGAAAACCAGAAAGAAGCTCACAGCATCAATCGTGCCAGATCAAGGACAACCTGCTATTCGGGCCGCTGCTCGCCATTGGACGGTGCCCGGACAGTGCCGTGGAGCACCCGGTCCACGGCGTCGGCGGGATCATCGACCACCTGGATCAGGTCCAGGTCCTTCTCGGAAACCATGCCCTCGGCCACCAGTGTGCCCTTGATCCACTCGATCATCGGACCCCAGAAATCAACACCGAGCAGGACGATGGGGAACGACGTGACTTTCCTCGTCTGGACCAGCACCATCGCTTCAAACAGTTCGTCCAGTGTGCCCAGCCCGCCGGGAAGGACAATGAAGCCCTGGGCGTACTTCACGAACATGGTCTTGCGGGCGAAGAAGTATCGGAAGTTGATGCCGAGGTCCACCCACTGGTTGAGGCCCTGTTCAAAAGGAAGCTCAATGCCCAACCCCACCGACACACCGTTGCCCTCAACGGTCCCCCGGTTGGCGGCCTCCATGGAGCCGGGGCCGCCTCCGGTGATCACAGCCACGCCGGCCTCCGCCAGTTTGCGGCCTACTGCCACGCCCATCTCGTAGTAGGGGCTCCCTGGCTTGGTCCGGGCGGAACCGAAAACGCTGACCGCCGGCCCCAGGTCTGCCAATGCCCCGAAGCCTTCAACGAACTCGCTCTGAATCCTCATCACACGCCACGGATCGGTGTGGACGAACTGCCCGGCGCCTTTGGTGTCAAGCAAATGCTGGTCAGACATTTCCACGGCCGCCTGCTTGCGACGGAGTTCAAGGGGCCCCTTACGGCGCGGCTGGGAAGTTTTGGCCGGGTCTGCGTTGATGCTCATCCCCCAAGGCTAGCGCCACGGCGGGCGCACCAGTGGCAGGTATCTCTTGAATCACGATCCGCACGAACTTGGCGTGATTCCCGTCATAAGAGGTCTTTGTTCGCTAGATTCTTCCTATGACTACTCATGTGCCCGGCGATGCGCTCGTCTCCCTGAACGGTGTGAATAAGCATTATGGTCAGCTGCACGTTCTCAAGGACATCAACCTCCATGTCCGCAAGGGCGAAGTGGTTGTTGTCATTGGGCCCTCCGGCTCCGGCAAGTCCACACTGTGCCGTGCCATAAACCGCCTGGAAACCATCGAGGGCGGCACCATCAGCATCGATGGGAAGGTGCTGCCGGAGGAAGGTAAGGAACTGGCCCAGCTCCGCGCCGATGTCGGCATGGTCTTCCAGTCCTTTAATCTGTTTGCGCACAAGACCATCCTGGAGAACGTGACGCTGGGTCCCATCAAGGTCAAGGGCGTGGCCAAGGCGCAGGCCGACAAGGAAGCCATGGCATTGCTGGAGCGGGTCGGTGTGGGACACCAGGCTCCCAAGCTTCCGGCGCAGCTCTCCGGCGGCCAGCAGCAGCGTGTGGCCATCGCCCGCGCCCTGGCGATGAAACCGAAGGTCATGCTCTTTGACGAGCCCACCTCGGCACTCGATCCCGAGATGATCAACGAAGTCCTTGATGTCATGATCCAGCTGGCCAAGGAAGGCATGACCATGGTGGTGGTCACGCACGAAATGGGCTTCGCCCGGAAGGCCGCGGACCGTGTGGTCTTTATGGCGGACGGCCAGATCGTGGAGGACGCCAAGCCCGAGGAATTCTTTACCAACCCCAAGAGTGACCGGGCAAAGGACTTCCTGTCCAAGCTGCTCACGCACTGATTCCCCACCTACGAACGCACACACTCCAGTTCGCACTCAGGCCGTGACCCACGGCCGACCAATGAAAGGAATGTCATGAAGGCATTTATGACCCGCCGGAAGTCGTTCTTCGTGGCGGCTACCGCTGCCCTGGCGCTGTCCCTGAGCGCATGTGGCGGCACCACCCCTGGCACCACCAACGATCCCACCGTTGCCGAGAAGCCGACATTCGCCGCAGGCACCACTATGGAGAAGCTGGCCACGGCCGGCACCATCAAAATTGGCACCAAGTACGACCAGCCGCTTTTCGGCCAGGTGGGCCTGGATGGCAAGCCCGTTGGCTTCGACGTCGAGATGGG
>JBKKDH010000396.1:0-7416 GCA_046708445.1 Arthrobacter sp. | reverse complement strand
AGGAAGGTTCAAGTGCCCTCGATTGGAATCGAACCAACGACACCGGCTTTAGGAGAGCCGTGCTCTATCCACTGAGCTACGAGGGCGCGTGTCCGCTGTTCCGGCAGGGCCGGTCCGTCCGGACACGGATATAAGCATACAAGGTGGGAGGCCGTACTACGCTCTTGGCATGAGATCAGGCCCGACGTCCGCTCCAGCCGCCGCTTTCATCCCGGACACGGCCTCCACCAGGCAGTACATCGGTGCCTGGTCCGTCCTCAGCGTCCTGCAGTATTTTGCCGCGGAAACCGCGGTGATCGGGGCGTGGGCGGGACCGCAGCCCTACGACCGGCGGACCGGGTACATCAGCGACCTGGGTGCGGTCAATTGCGGGATCTACGACGGCCGGGACGTATGCTCGCCGCTGCATTTGCTGATGAACGCCTCGTTTGTCGTCCAGGGGCTGGGCATGCTCGTGGGGGCGCTGCTGCTCAGTTCGGGCATCTTGTGCGTCGCCGCCAGGGCCGGGGCTCGGGTCCAGCCAGGACGGCGGAAGCCCTGGCTGGCGGCAGTCTGGGTGCGGAGCCTGACCGGGGCGGCTGGTGCCGGGACGGTGGTGGTTGGCCTGGTTCCGGAGGACGCCGGCTCGCCCTTCCACTTCATCGGCGCCGTGACGTACTTCCTTACCGGCGCGGCGGCCCTCCTGGTGCTGGGCATCCTGTGGCTTGACCAGACTCCGCTGGGGTGGTTCATCCTGGCGTGCGGCCTGGTGTCGCTCGCCGCGCTTGCGACAGGCGGGTTGACGGGCATGGACGTTCCGGAGCCGGGCACGCTCGAAAGGCTGATGGGCTATCCGATCACGGTGGGCGTGGCCGCGGCCGGCCTGGTGATCGCGCAGCGCGTCCACCGGCACCGGAAGGAGCTGCGCGGCCGGGCTACTGCCGCGGCGCAGGCGTAGCGGCTTCGGCGGCCGGCCGCTTGCCCAGGAACACCGCCGCGGCCCCGGCCAGCAGGCTGAGGACAAAGAGGACCCACCCGGCAACGGTGAGCGCGGACGCCAGGGCGACCTGGCCGCCGTCGGGCGTTCCCGCTGCCAGCGCCGCATCGATCGCGACGTTGCCCCACAGCCGGACCACGACGAACAGCAGCGGCACGGCCCAGAGGGCCCAGCGAAGGGTCTTCCTGGCCACGTTGGTCCCGATCAGCAGCAGCCACGTGAAGCCGAAGATGAGCGGGAACAGGGTGCCCGCGGTCTTGTGGACGTAGTTGAGCTGGCCGCGGGCGTCGTCGTTCGTGGCAGCATGCAGCTCGCCGACGTAGGCGGTGTCGAAGCCACCCACCAGGGAGTCCGGCATGGCCAGACCGCCGGCGAGCTGCCGCAGTTGGTCCAGGGTCAGCAGGTGGACGTACCAGAACAGGAACAGGCTGGCCACGACGCCGGCGATGACGATCAGGTTGGTGTTGTTCCGGGCCTTCTGCGGCGACCGGTCAGTGGTGGGATTGATCACCGGCGGCAGGTGGTGCTGTGGAACAGCAGCCTTGGAGCCGTGCTTCTTGATCCGCTGCGCAGGTGTCTTGGCCATGCCACCATTATCCCGCCCCATAAACTGGGATCATGACCATAGGCCGGCATAGCGCTGTTGAACTTGACCCCACACTGGACGACTACCAGCTCGCATCCGCGCTGGTCCGGGAGGCGGGGCAGCTGGCTTTGCTGATGCGGATGGCCGGCCTGCAGTCCCAGCAGAAAACCTCAATCTCTGACGTGGTGACCGCCGCGGACCACGCGGCGGAAGCCTACGTCCTGGAACAGCTCCGGCGCTGCCGGCCGGAGGACGGCATCATCGGTGAAGAAGGCGCGTCGGTCCAGGGAACAAGCGGCCGGACCTGGGTCATCGACCCCGTGGACGGCACGTACAACTTCCTGCACGGCTCCACCTACTGGTGCTCGGCCATCGCGCTCAAGGACTCCTCGGACGTGCTGCTCGGGGCCATTTTCCAGCCGGAAGAGGACAAGCTCTGGCTGGGCGGAACCACCCGGCATGCGACCCTGAATGGCGAGAGCCTGGGGGTCTTCCGCGACAACCATGGATCCCGCAACGGCACCCCCGTGGCGGAGCTCGGCGCGGCAACGTACATCCACCCCACATGGCTCATGGATCCGATGTGCGCCATGCCCTGGCACGCCGCCGCAACCTCCGCCGCAGCTCTGCGGATGCTCGGCTCCGGGTCCTGCGATCTGGGGCGGGTGGCCGACGGCCAGCTTGGGTGCTGGTTCCAGCACAGCTGCCCCGAGTGGGACTGGCTCCCCGGCAAAGCGATCGTCCGCGCCGCCGGCGGCGCCACCGCCACCGTCCGGATCAATGGGCTGGAATGGTTCATGGCCGGAGGCACGACGGCGGTGCGCGAGCTGCGTGCGGCCATCGAGTCCGGCTCGGTGGCCTGAGCCGGGCTTGCCAGCGTCCGCTGACCCCTGGTTTGCGGGCTACGATGGACGGCAGCCGGCAGTAATCCACAGGCCGGAAGTGAGTGTCGGCCCCACCGCCTAGACTTGTAGGCACCATGGATATGTTGTTTGACCCGTACTCTGACGGACCGTTCAAGGCTGCCCCGGCGGCCGCCGCCCGCACCAAGTCGCGCCCCGAAGGCCTGGCTCAGGCCGCCGAAATGGGAGGCGGCGGGGGAGGCCGGAGTACGGAAAACCACCAGGCCGCGCACCACCGGCCGGACGCCGCGGAGCTGCTGCAGGGGCTCAATCCCCAGCAGGAAGAGGCCGTCAAACACGCCGGCAGCGCCCTGCTGATTGTTGCTGGTGCAGGTTCCGGCAAGACCCGTGTCCTCAGTAACAGGATCGCCTACCTCATCGCCACACGCCGGGCGCACCATGGCGAAATTTTGGCCATCACGTTCACCAACAAGGCGGCCGCCGAAATGCGGGAGCGCATCGAGGCACTGGTGGGCGGCCGGGCGAAGATCATGTGGATCTCCACGTTCCACTCCTCCTGCGTACGCATCCTGCGTCAGGAAGCGGCCAATATCGGGCTGAAGTCCAACTTCTCCATCTATGACTCAGCGGACTCGCTGCGGCTGGTCACGCAGGTGTCCAAGAGCCTTGACCTGGACCCCAAGAAGTTCGCGCCCAAGGCCATCCAGCACAAGATCTCGGCGCTCAAGAACGAGCTCATCGATGCCGATTCCTACTCCTTGTCCGCCAATCACAATGATCCCTTCGAGTCCGCCGTCGCGGACGTCTTCAAGGGCTACACCCAGCGGCTGCGCCAAGCCAACGCCATGGACTTTGACGACCTCATCGCCGAGACCGTCTACATGTTCCGGGCCTTCCCCGCGCTCGCGGACTCGTACCGCCGGCGGTTCCGGCACGTCCTGGTGGATGAGTACCAGGACACCAACCATGCCCAGTACGCGTTGGTGCGGGAAATCGTGGGCGAGGGACCCGGCGCGTCCGAGCTCACTGTGGTGGGCGACTCCGACCAGTCGATCTACGCCTTCCGCGGCGCCGATATCCGCAACATTGTGGAGTTCGAAAACGACTACCCCGAGGCACGCACCATCAAACTGGAGCAAAACTACCGCTCCACCCAGAACATCCTCAGCGCTGCCAACTCGGTTATCTCCCGCAACCCGAACCGCCCGGAGAAGCGGCTGTGGACGGCCGAGGGCGAGGGCCACAAGATCATCGGCTACGTGGGCGAAAACGAGCACGACGAAGCCCAGTTCATCGCCAAGGAGATCGACCGGCTCCAGGACGAGGACAACCTCCGCCCTGGCGACGTCGCCATTTTCTACCGCACCAACGCGCAGTCCCGGTCCATCGAGGACGTGCTGGTGCGGGTAGGGCTTCCGTACAAGGTGGTTGGCGGCACCCGCTTCAATGAACGCAAGGAAATCAAGGACGCGCTCGCGTACCTCCGGGTGCTGGTCAACCCGGACGACGACGTCAACCTGCGCCGCGTGCTGAACGAACCCAAGCGCGGCATCGGCGACCGCGCCGAGGGAGCCGTGGCTGCGCTGGCACAGCGGGAGCGGATGTCCTTCATGGCCGCCGCCCGCCGCGCCGAGGAAGCCCCCGGCATGGCCACGCGTTCCGTCAACGCCGTGCTGGGCTTCGTGAAGCTCCTGGACGACCTGGCGGAAGTAGCTGCCGGTTCCGGGGCCGCGGCTGCCCTTGAGGCCGTTTTGGAGCAGACCGGGTACCTCGCCGGGCTGCGTTCGAGTACCGATCCGCAGGACGAGTCCCGCGTGGAAAACCTGGCGGAACTGGTCGCCGTCGTCCGTGAATACGAACAGGAGAACCCTGAAGGGTCGCTGGGCGCCTTCCTGGAACAGGTGTCGCTGGTTGCGGACGCCGACCAGATCCCGGACGCCCCCGGCGCCGACATCGACGCCGCCGTGGCCGAGGCCAAGCGGCTGGGCGTTGTTACCTTGATGACCCTCCACACCGCCAAGGGGCTCGAATTCCCGGTGGTGTTCCTGACCGGCATGGAACACGGACTGTTCCCGCACCAGCGGTCCGCCACCGATCCCAAGGAACTTGCCGAGGAACGCCGGCTGGCCTACGTCGGCCTGACCCGAGCCCGCAAGCGCCTCTACGTCACGCGGTCAGAGGTCCGCAGCATGTGGGGCCAGAGCCAGTACAACCCAGCCAGCCAGTTCCTGGAGGAAATTCCCGCGGAGCTCATGGAGTGGAAACGCGAAGGCACCAGCCGGCAGTCCGGCGGCTGGGGCGGTGGATCCATCGGGTCCAACCGCTACAGCGGATCGTTCTGGGGTGCGGGCACGTCCCGTGCGGCGGCGGCTGATTCTTCCGCCGGTTTCAACGCGGACGTTCCCGCGGCAATCGCGAAGAACCGTGTGCAGCCGCAGAAGGAAATTGTGGCCGTCAGCGTGGGCGACAAGGTCAACCACACGAGCTTCGGCAACGGCACGGTGCTGGCGCTCGAAGGCGCCGGCGACAAGACCGTGGCGAAGGTCAAATTCGATGTGGGGGAGAAACGGCTCCTGCTGCGGTACGCGCCGTTGACCAAGCTCGACGCCTGAAACTCGACGCCTGAGAAACAGCGGGGGCCGGGCCTTGCCCGCTTCCGCCCGGGGTACTACAGTTCAGGAACCTTCCCCAGCAGCCGTACCCGACGTCGGAGCAGGACCATGAAGATCCTTTTCGCAAGCCAAGCTGTTGACGGCCATTTCAACCCCATGACTGGCGTGGCGATGCGCCTGAAGGACCATGGCCACGACGTTCGCTGGTACACGGGCCCCGTATTAACCAACAGGCTCCAGGGCATGGGAATTCCACTGCTACCTTTCCAGCGCGCCATCGAACACCGGGCCGACAACCTGAATGAGCTGTATCCCGAGCGGGCCAAACTGAGGGGTCCCCGAGCCATCGGCTTCGACGCAGAAAAGATCTTTGCCAGCAACGTCAGCAACTTCTTTGAGGACATCCGGGAGCTTGGCCAGACTTTCACGTTTGATGTCGTGGTGGCGGACAGCACCATGTTCATTCATCGGTTTGTGTCCCACCTGCTGGGCAGGCCTGTGGTGAATTTCGTCGTCATGCCGAACATGGAAAGCGACCCTATGGTGCCGCCGCTGTTTTTTGGTTTCCGGCCCCCGCGCAATCCGGTGGAAAAGGCGGTTCAGGCTGCCGCCGGGGCGCTCTCGGACAAAGTCATCCTCAGGCCCGCCGGCCTGAGCTACCGGCGCCAGCTTGCGGTGTATGGCCAGTCCCCTCCACACAAGGGAAAGCTGGTAGACGAGCCCTACCGCTGCTCTGCCGCCACCATCCAAACGGGCCCGGAATCACTGGACTTCCCGCGGCGGAATGTCAACCCCACCGTGCACTACGTCGGCGCGCTCCTGCCGTACCGGGCTCCCGGGGCTGCCGAAACTTCCGAAGCTGAGCAGTGGCCCCGAACTTACAAATCGACGATTGTCCTAACGCAGGGAACGATTGACAACCTGGACCAGAACAAACTCATCGTTCCGGCCCTGGATGCTCTGAAAGACCTGGATGCACTCCTCATCGTGGCCACCGGCGGACGCGGCACCGCTGCCCTGCAGGCGCGATATCCGCAACCTAACATCGTTGTGCGGGACTACGTGGACTTCGCCCATGTCTTCGAACTCACCGACGTCTTCATCACCAACGGCGGGTTTGGAGGAGTGCAGCTAAGCCTGTCCAAAGGCGTTCCGTTGGTGGTCTCCGGAATCAACGAGGGCAAAAGCGATGTCAACGCCAGGGTGGAGTATGCCGGCGTGGGTGTCAGCCTGCGGACGGAAGCACCAAAACCTGCCGAGATCGCCAAAGCCGTTGAAACAGTCCTCACTGACCCCGGCTGGAAACGGCGCGCCGAGAAGATGCGCCAGCAGTTCGACTCCCAGGACCCCGCGCAGGCTGCTGCGGCCGTCGTCGAAAGCGTAGGACCGCCGGACGCCGGATGACCTCCGGCCATGAAGCATAATGGAGGCCATGCGACGGACTGTATTGGGGATCCTGGCCGCCTTCTTCCTGCTGGCGTGCACGGCGTGCACGATCACCACCGAGGACCCCGGATATGTGGCTCCGCCGCCGCTGCCCGCACTGGAACAACTGGAACAGGCGGCCCTGGTGGACCATGCCCCGTTCAGGGCGGGCGAAGACATCCTGTCCTTCGTGACCGAGGACCGCAGCGTCGTCTGTTCGCTGACCTCGGCCCGGGGTGAACACGTCAACCTCCCCTATGAGCAGAACAACTTCAGTGACGGCGCGAACAACAAACTGCCTACCGTACCCGTGGCCCACTGCGAGCTGGCAAAGTTTCCCAAGCCAGCAGCCGATGATGTGAAGGACGATTGTGCTGGAACGGGCTTGGGGTATCTCGGCGGAACCGCGCTCCTGACCCCGGAATCCGCCACCTACGGCGGGTGCCGTTCAGGCGTCACACAAATGGAGGCCGCCTACGGGCCGGAGGGGAACAAAACCGGTCCGATCACCCAGTTGCCGGTGCTTCCCGAAGGGCAGAACCTGGAACGGAACGGGCTGCGCTGTTCCGCCTACAACGGCGGTGTGGCGTGCGGAAACGTGTCCGCCGGCGTCGGATTTTTTGTTGCCAGGGACCGCTATGAACTTATTTCCGAGGTTTCGAAAACGGCTTCCCCGGCCCCGTCAGACGCCGCAAAAACCCCGTAATCTAGGGGTTTTTCTACGCTCCATAGAATAGTGTCCTTACTCACATAAGCGGTAGTCTGGGACGGGCCGGTCCCCAGAAAGGACTAGAGTTCCGAAAGGAGCATTGCGCCGCGTGGCTCGTTTTCCAACCAGTCGCAGGTGCTTGCAATTCCGCAGCCCGGTCACCGTCTTCGATGGTGCCCGACTGTACAGAAACTACTTCGACGTAGAAGGACACTAAACCGTGGACCTGTTTGAATACCAGGCGC
>JBKKDH010000395.1:0-2544 GCA_046708445.1 Arthrobacter sp. | reverse complement strand
ACGGCCTCGAGGTCACGGGCTTCTGCTTCGCGAAGCAAGGTGGCCAGGCATTCCGGATCGGTCGGTTCGGCGTCGTCGTCCATCATCCAGATCCAGTCGGCACCGCTCGCGACGGCCTTGAGCGCTGCCAGGGCGAAGCCTCCGGCGCCGCCAAGGTTGGCCTCGGAGCGGACGTAGTCCACATTCGGATGCTTACCGGCAACGTCGCGTGCGGGTTTGGTGCCGCTGTCAACGAGGCAGATGGTGTCCACTGCTGCGGACTGTGCGTTGATGGCGTCCAACAGGATGGACAGCTCCCGGTGACGGTCGAAGGTCACCGCAGCAACAGCAATACGGGGGGTCATGGAGTTCCTTTCAGCATGGCTGACAGGGAATTCCCCGCTCGCAGTGCGCCGTGTGGCGCGAAGCCATGAAGCCGTTGGCGCTAGTATCTTTGACTAGAGTCCACTGTAATACAGCCCTGTAAGGCACTGCGTACAAGAAAAAATGCACTGCCTGCTGTGCGCCCGGCGACGGAGAAGTTTCATTTATCGAAGAACAGATCCCCGGCCAGTGAGCCCACCGACCACGGAACAGCCGCCGATGTGGCTGCCCAGCCCCAGCACTGCCGCAGCTCCAGGAGTTGCGGCAGGAACTGACGAAACGGCCGCCATCGCATGATTATGTACCTGCTCATGGGCTTGACGGCTGCCGTCGTGTCCTACTCGGCCACCTGGGGTGCCCGGGTCATCGGAAACCGGCTCGAACTGCACATGCCGATCCGCAGCCGCGACATGCATTCGACGCCGGTATCCCGGCTGGGCGGCGTGGCCATCTTCCTTGGTGTGATGGTGGCATTGATCGTGGCCAGCCAATCCTTCTTCGTCAAGGACATCTACCGCAACAACTTCTCGCCCTGGGGCGTGTTGGCCGGCGCAGCGGTGATCGTGCTGGTGGGGGTGGCCGACGACCTCTTGGACATCCGCTGGTGGGTCAAACTCATCGGGCAAAGCGTTGCGGCGCTGGTGGTGGCCGTCTGGGGAGTCCAGATGACCATCCTGCCGTGGGTTCCGGAACCGATCTACCTGGAGAACGAGATGGTGCGGGTGGTGCTGACCGCCGGACTCATCGTGACCACCATGAACGCCTTCAACTTCATCGACGGCCTTGACGGCCTCGCGGCCGGAGTGGCGATTATCGGCGGCACCGCCTTCTTCTTCACCGCCTACTGGGTCCACCGGAACGCAGTGCTCCTGGACTACTCGGACCTGGCCACGCTCCTGACCGCAGTCCTGGTGGGCAGCTGCATCGGCTTCCTGCCGCACAACTGGTTCCCCTCCAAAATCTTCATGGGTGACTCCGGTGCCATGCTCATCGGGCTGCTCATGGCTTCCGCGGGTGTTGTCTCCACCGGCCAGATCACCTCAGGCCTGTATGACCGGGCGAACGGTATCTCCACCGTCATCCCCATCCTGCTGCCCTTCGCGGTGCTCTTCCTTCCCCTCCTTGACCTGGGCCTTGCCGTAGTCCGGCGCACGGCACGCGGCCGCTCGCCCTGGTCCGCGGACCGCGGCCACCTCCACCACAAACTGCTCGACATCGGCTACTCCCACCGGACCGCGGTCATCCTGATGTACCTCTGGACCTGCGTCCTGTCGTTCGGGGGACTGGCCTTCGCCGTCTTCCCCTGGCAAATAGTGCTGTCCGCTGACATCTTCGCCAGCCTGGTCATGGGCCTCGTCACGGCGTGGCCGTACCTGAGCCGAAGGAACGAGGAACCGGCGGCGTAACGTCGTTCGGAAATATTTCTATCTCGTGTAGAATTTAGGGGCAGCTCAAGCTGCCCTCCAACCCACTCCTGGCTGCTTGCCGGGTACCGACGATTGGGATCATATGACCTCCAACGCCGACACCGGACCCGTGTCCGGCAACGGACCCGTTGGTGTCTCCGGTCCCACCCGTTCGCTGTGGCTCCGCCTCCTTTTACTCAGCTCGCTGGCCGCAGCGGCAGGCCTGGTTCTGTGCTCCGTCGTTGCCGTGTTCCTGGACGGTGCGAATGGTGCCCTGTCCGCCGTTCTGGGCGGACTGCTGGTGATGCTGTTCTTCGGAATCAGCCTCCTCGTGGGCCACTTCGTCGGACGCAGCAACCCCTCGGGTGCCATCGGGGCCTTCGTTGCGACGTATTTCATCAAGGTCGTGGGGTTCGCCGTCGTCCTGTTCCTGATCGGGGCACCGGAATGGCTTCGCGGCCGCTGGTTCCTGACCGGGGCCGTCACCGCCGTCGTACTTTGGCAGGCTGCGGAGATCTACGGCTTCAGCAAGGCACGGCTGCAGATCTACAACGACCCCGAGACCAAGGAGCCGCGCGATGTCTGATCGAAAGCGAAACAGCGGCTCGCCAAAGCCCCGGGTAACCGGTTCCGCACCCGGTGTATCCGCTGAAAACAACGACGGCGGATACAACGCCGGAATGGCCGTCTTCAGCTACATAATTGGCGGAATCATCGTCTGGAGTTTGATAGGGTGGGGTCTGGATAATCTGTGGGGAACCCGCTGGATCGTGCT
>JBKKDH010000394.1:0-14818 GCA_046708445.1 Arthrobacter sp. | reverse complement strand
GGAACCAGTATGGTTCAGCTCGGCCGCTCCCGCAGGAGGCGCTCAAGGTCCCGGCTGACTTTGCGCAGCGATGCCGCCCGGAGGGCCTGCTCGTCAGCGGCCGGGCCGGTCCGGAGCCCGGACCGCTCGTCCGCGGCGCCCGCGCTCCGCTGCAAGCCTGCCTGTATGGCTGCGCTGCCGTGCATCGCCGCCGGTACGGAAGGCGGACTCGCAAGGGGATCGAAGAAAAGGCTGCCCATCATGTGCCCCAAGCTAGCGGGGCCGGGTTTCGCGATCTTGAACTGCCGGTTTCGTCAGCGTTAAGCGGCCACCTCGGCCCCGGTCCGCCGCTGCGATAAACTTGGACATTGGCGCTCAGCCAGCCCTTTCCACGTCCAGCGATGTCCCGTCCAGCGCCAAGGGTTATCCCCACCGCAGCGAAAGTAGCACCGTGTCCCAAGATGTCCTTAGCCCCGCCCGGGTCCACGAGATTCACAAACAGGCGGCCCGGCGTCGGACGTTTGCCGTCATTTCGCACCCTGACGCCGGAAAGTCCACGCTCACCGAAGCGCTGGCCCTGCACGCGAAGGTGATCGGCACCGCCGGTGCCTCCAGCGGCAAGGCCAACCGCAAGGAGACGGTCTCGGACTGGATGCAGATGGAAAAGGACCGTGGCATCTCCATCAGCTCCGCCGCGCTCCAGTTCTCCTACCGGGACACCGTGATCAACCTGCTTGACACCCCCGGCCACGCGGACTTCTCCGAGGACACCTACCGTGTGCTGGCCGCCGTCGACTGCGCAGTAATGCTGGTGGACGCGGCCAAGGGCCTGGAAACGCAGACCATGAAGCTGTTCGAGGTATGCAAGGCGCGCAACCTGCCCATCATCACGGTGATCAACAAGTGGGACCGCCCCGGCCTGGATGCCCTGGCGCTGATGGACGAGATCACCGAGCGGACCGGCCTGCAGCCGATGCCGCTGACCTGGGCCGTGGGCATCTCCGGCGACTTCCGGGGTGTCTGGGACCTCCGCCAGGACCGTTTCGCCCGCTTCCAGCGCAACAATTCCGGCGCCAACATCGCCTTGACCGAGTACTTCACGCCGGAGGAAGCCGCCGAGTCCCAGGGCAGCAACTGGTCCGACGCCGTGGACGAAGCCGGCCTGGTGATCGATTCCAACCTCGAATTCGACGTCGAAGCCTTCCACGCAGGCACCGCGACGCCCATCCTGTTCAGCTCCGCCGCCCTGAACTTCGGCGTGAAGGAACTGCTGGATGCCCTGGTGGACTTCGCCCCGCCCGCGGCGCCACGCCCGGACGTTGACGGCAGCCCGCGCGCCGTCGAGTCGCCGTTCTCCGGCTTTGTCTTCAAAGTCCAGGCCGGCATGAACAAGGCCCACCGCGACCACGTCGCCTTTATCCGCGTGTGCTCGGGCGTTTTTGAGCGCGGCATGGTGGTCACGCAGACCCGGACCGGGAAGTCGTTCGCCACAAAGTACGCCCAGCAGGTCTTCGGCCGCGAACGCGAGGTCATCGACGAGGCCTACCCCGGCGACGTCGTGGGCCTGGTCAACGCCTCCTCGCTGCGGGTCGGTGACAGCCTGTTCCTGGAGGACGCGGTGGAGTACCCTGCCATCCCGCTGTTCGCCCCGGAACACTTCCAGGTGGCCAGGTCCAAGGACCCCAGCAAGTTCAAGCAGTTCCGCCGCGGCATCGAGCAGCTTGAGCACGAGGGCGTCATCCAGGTGCTCCGCTCCGACGTCCGCGGTGATCAGGCTCCGGTGCTTGCCGCCGTCGGGCCCATGCAGTTTGAAGTGGTGGAGGACCGCATGGCGCACGATTTCAGCGCCCCGATGCGGTTGGAACGCCTGCCGTACTCCATGGCCAGGATTTCGACGGCGGATGCCATGCCGGCGCTTGCCAACGTACCGGGCGCGGAGGTGCTTTTGAGGTCCGACGGCGAATACCTCGCCTTGTTCAACGACGTCTGGGCCCTGCGCAGGATAGAGAAGAACCACCCGGACCTGACGCTGACCCCGATCGGGACGCACAACCCCGCCAAGTAGCTGTTCCTTCCAATCCGTCAACTGAACGGAGCCGAATACCCATCGGGACGTTCGGGCTGCCCGGAGCACCGGCAGCCGCCTTCGTCCCGAACTAAGAAAGCCAGGTACCCAGATGTCTGCAGTCCAACCACGCGCGCTCATCACGGGCGCTGGCACGATCAACCCTTTGGGCTCCAACGTGGGGCAGACATGGGAAGCGTTGCTGGCCGGCCGGTCCGGGATCGCCCCGCTGGACCAGGAGTGGGCCGGGCAGTTGCCCGTGCGGATCGCCGGTCAGGTCACCGCAGACCTCTCCGGGCACCTGACCACCCGAGAGCTCAAGCGGATGGACCGGTGCGGACAGCTTGCCCTGGTGGCGGCACGGGAAGCATGGCAGCAGGCGGGGGCGCCCGACGTCGACCCCGAGCGGTTCGCCGTGGTGGTCGGCTCTGCCTACGGCGGCCTGGGTTCCACGATTGAGCAGGACAGGGCGCTGGCAAGCGGCGGACCGCGCCGCGTATCGCCGCACACCCTGACCCGGCTGATGGTCAACGGCCCCGCCGCCTGGGTGTCCATCGACCTGGGCGCCCGCGGTGGAGCCCGGACACCTGTCAGTGCCTGCGCGTCCGGCGCCGAAGCCATTGTGCAGGGCGCCGAGATGATCCGGTCCGGAGCGGCCGACGTCGTGATTGCCGGCGGCGTGGACGCCTCGGTGAACGACCTCGTTATTACCGGGTTCTCCCAGATCCGTGCGCTCTCCACGCGCAACGGCGATCCGCAGCGGGCTTCGCGCCCGTTCGACGGGGGCCGCGACGGCTTTGTCCTGGCCGAGGGTGCCGGCATGGTGGTGCTGGAGAGCGAAGCGCATGCCCGGGCGCGTGGCGCCGCCGTCCTGGCGGAGGTCGCCGGCGGATCGGTGACCTCTGACGCGAACGACATCGTGGCTGCCGACCCGGCCATGCAGCGCCGGGTCATGCAGAAAGCCTTGGCCTCGGCCGGGGTACAGGCCTCGGACATCGGCTTTGTCCACGCCCATGCCACCTCCACCCCGGTGGGTGACCGGCTGGAAGCGCAGGCAATCACCGCCATTTTCGGGGCCGACGTGCCCGTCACCTCCACCAAGGGCCACACCGGCCACCTCCTGGGCGGGGCCGGAGCGCTCGCCGCCGTCGTAGTGGTCCAAGCCCTGCAGACCGGGCAGCTCCCGGGGACACTGAATGTGGAGGCGCTGGATCCTGAGGTGAACCTCAATATCGTCACGGACAAGGCCCACACGCTGCAACCCGGGTCCGCCCCGGCCGGGCTGGTGAATGCCTTCGGCTTCGGCGGCCACAGCGTTGCGCTGGTAATTAAGGGGAGCTGAACACCTCGGCCTCAGGGCCGGGGACGTTGGTCAGGCTGCACGGCAGGATGAACGTCGACGTCGTGCCTGCGCCCGGGGCGCTCGTGAGGCTGAGGGTACCGCCGTGGCCCTCGATGATGGTCTTGCTGATGGGGAGTCCCAGGCCGGCGCCGGGGATGGCCGTTTCGCGGGAGCGCGAGGAGCGGAAGAACTTGGTGAAGGCCTGCTCCCGGTCTTCGGCGCTCATGCCAATCCCCGGGTCCGTGATCGAGCAGACGAGTTCCGGTCCGGCCCTGTACGCGCGGGTGGTGATACGGCCGCCGTCGGGGGAGTATTTGATCGCGTTCGAGAGCAGGTTGCCCACTACCTGGCGGATGCGGGCGGTGTCCATTTTGGCTCTCAGCGGTTGCTCGGCGTCAAGCACCAACTCCAGGCCCCTGTTGGCTGCCTGGGGGACGGTGGAATCAACGACGTCGGCAAGGAGACGGGCGAGATCGGCCTCCTGGAGTGAAAGATCCACCCGTTCAGACGCCACGGCAATCAGATCGTTCACGAGGCCCAGGAGGTGGGTCGCATTGCGGTGCACCACCTGCAGCTCAGCTTCGATCCCTTCGAGGCCCGGCTCATCCAGGACGAGTTCGAGGTAGCCGAGAATGGAGGTGAGCGGTGTTCGCAGTTCATGGGAAACGGTGCCGACGAAGTTGTCCTTGGCCGCCAATGCAGTAATCAGGGCCGTCACGTCAACGAACGTAATGACACCCCCGCCGCTGAAGCCGTCCTTGGAACGGATGGCATGTGCACTCACCGAATACGCACGCTGCTCCTCCTCCTCGTCCCCCGCCCACAGCAGCTCATCGGTGAACATGTCACCTCGGCTAACCCGGGCCACCGGAAGCATCGATGGAGCCACCGGAGTAGCCCGGTCGCCCTGCAGCACGCGGGTCCGGGGATCCGAGTCGGCCAGGCGGGCAAGTGCCGGATCAGCGCGGATGGCCCGGTTTGTCAGTACGTTGTTCCCTTCCTGGTCAACCACCCAGACGCCCACGCCCACCGCGCCAAGGACTGCGTCCAGGAGCCGCTGTCGGTCCACGCTCTCGGCGAGCGTTTCGGCCAGGGCATGGTCTTTCTTCAGCAAGGCTTTGCGCTGGCGATGGAGCGTTCCGGCGACGATATGCGCGGAGACGGCGATAGCGGTCATCACGAGCGGCAGGAAAATGGTCCGGATCATCGATCCCTGGCCGGGTTGCGAGCCGAGGACCGCTGCCGGGACGGTGGTGCTAAGCACTGTCGCGAGCACGGCCAGGACAACCCTGGTGCGCTGGCGGCCCACCGACAGCCAGATCACGGGGAAAACCAGCATCAGGCTAAGGACGTTAAAGCTTGTTCCGCCGGCTTCACGCGTAAAGCCGATGGCAAGGCAATCAAGGACCGGAATCACTGCGAACATACCGGCAGGCAGCCTGCCCCACGGGGTTGCCACGCAGGCAACGAAAACGGCCGAATGCGCCAGCAAAGCCAGCCTGAAGCGCTCGTCAGCCAGGGTCTCAGGGCTGAACAACCCCGCCGCAACAACCACCAGCACCACCGTGACGGTGAGCGGAAGTTGGCTCATCACCACCCGGCCCCGGGCGCCAAGACCTCCGAAGAGCCCGTCTATCCGCCCGGCGAGAAGACTGCCTACCGCCTCCCCGTCGCGTATGGATCCACCTGCATGTATTCGATTAGTCACTCCGGCCCCCAAAGCGCAGCGGTGAGACCTCCGGCTGCCTGAAGGTCGTTTCGTCAGCCTAATGCTTAGCCCGCCCGGGACGCAGTTATTACCGGAACTTCTTAGCCGATCAGCAGGCTCAGCGCCTCAGTCAGGTGCTCAACCTCGCGGACGGAGAAGCCCGCCGGCACGGGTCCGGGGCCGTTGTGGCTGGCCGGGACGACGGCGTGCGTGAAGCCCAGGCGGTGGGCCTCCTGGATGCGCTGGTTGATACCGGGCACGGGCCGGACCTCCCCGGCGAGTCCCACTTCGCCGAAGGCAATCAGCCGGATGGGCAGCGGCTTCCTGGCCTTGGCCGAGGCTACCGCCAGTGCGACGGCCAGGTCCGTGGCGGGTTCGCTGAGCTTTACGCCGCCTACCGTGGCCACGTAGGAGTCGTCCTTGTGCAGCAGGCACCCCGCGCGCTGCTGGAGCACGGCGAGCAACATGGACACGCGGGAGCTGTCCAGGCCGCTGGTGGCCCGGCGCGGCTGCGAGTTGGGGCTCTCGGCCAACAGGGACTGGACCTCGGCCAGCAGCGGCCGCCTGCCCTCCATGGTCACCGTGATGCAGGTGCCGGACACCGGCTCCTTGGTGCGGCTGACAAAGAGTCCGCTGGGGTCAGCCAGGCCCTGGATGCCGTCTTCGTTCAAGTCAAAGCAGCCAACATCGTCCGTGGGTCCGTACCGGTTCTTCACCGCCCGCAGGAGTCGGAGCCTGGAATGGCGCTCGCCCTCGAACTGGCACACCACGTCCACCAGGTGCTCCAGCAGCCGCGGGCCGGCGATGGAACCGTCCTTGGTCACGTGGCCCACGAGCAGCGTGGTCATGTTGCGTCGCTTGGCCGCGGCGATGATGGACGCCGCGACCTCGCGCACCTGGGAAACTCCGCCGGCGCTGCCGTCAACGTCCGCGCTGCTGAGGGTCTGCACCGAGTCCACGATCAGCAGCCGAGGCTCGATTTTCTCCACCTGGCCAAGAGCCTGCCCCAAGTCAGTCTCGGCCGACAGGTAGAGGGAGTCCGCGACGGCGTCGATCCTTTCGGCGCGGAGCTTCACCTGCGCAGCTGACTCCTCACCCGTGACGTAAAGGACGTCCTGGGCGGTGCGGGCGAACTTGGCGGCCACGTCCAGCAGCAGGGTGGACTTGCCCACGCCGGGCTCGCCGGCGAGCAGGATGACGGCGCCCGGGACCAGGCCGCCGCCCAGTACGCGGTCCAGTTCGTCCACACCGGTGGGCAGGAAGGCCGCGGTGGTGGCGTCCACCTCGGCAATCCGGCGGGCGGGCTCCAGGACTGTTGTTGCCGCCGTCGTACGAGCTACGGCGGCGCCGGTTTCCTCAACGGTGCCCCACGCCTGGCACTCACCGCAGCGGCCCACCCACTTGACGGTGGTCCAGCCGCATTCGGCGCACTTGTAGGCGGGCGCCTTGGATGCCCGGGAAGTCTTTGTAGCCATGGGTTACACCCTAACTGCGTGGGCAGACATCGCTGGGCAGCCGTACGCGAGCGGTCCCGATAAAGCGGACCTGGGAAGGCTCAGAGAGCGCTCTCTTGACAGTGATCCGCGCCACCTTTAGAGTTGGGGGACTTCCAAGAGAGCGCTCTCTCAGCCTCAGTAATTTCCCCCACGAAGGAGTGACCGTGAAATTTTTACGACGAAATGCCGCTGCCGCGATAGCGGCAGCAGCAGCCCTGGCCATGCTCGCCACGGGCTGCGGAAGCAGTGCAGACCAGGCAGCCAGCGCGGACAACCCTGTTGAACTGACAGTCACCACGTTCGGAACCTTCGGCTACAACGACCTCTATGGCGAGTACGAGCAGGCGAACCCCGGCGTGAAGATCAAGGCCACGAACATTGACCGCGGGTCAAACGCCCGCACCGACGCCTTCACCAAGCTGGCGGCGGGATCCGGCCTCAGCGACGTAGTGGCCATCGAGGAGGGCTGGCTGGGCTCCATCATGGAGGTCTCCGACCAGTTCGTGGACCTCAACGAACATGGCGCCGCGGACATCGCGTCCAACTGGGTGGACTGGAAGTACAAGCAGGGCACCGACCCCCAAGGCCGGGTCATCGGCTACGGCACCGACATCGGGCCGCAGGGACTCTGCTACAACGGCAAGCTCTTTGAAGCCGCCGGCCTTCCCAGCGACCGCGAATCCGTCGCGAAGCTCTTCGGCGGACAGGACGCGACGTGGGAGAAGTACTTCGAAATCGGAAAGCAGTACAAGGAAGCCACCGGAAAAGCCTGGTACGACCAGTCCGGCTTCGTCTGGAACTCCATGGTGAACCAGATGGAGGAGGGTTACTACACCAAGGACGGCGAGCTCAACGTTGACGGCAACGCGGAGATGGAGGGCAAATTCGAGATGCTGGCGGCCGGAACGGCGGCTGGACTCTCCGCCAACCAGACCCAGTGGGACTGGGGAAACGGCAAGGCCTTCGTTGACGGTTCCTTCGCCACGTTCGTCTGCCCGGGCTGGATGCTCGGCACCATCAAGGGCCAGCTCGAGTCCGCAGGCGGCGGCGCCGGCAGCGGCTGGGACTTCGCCGATGTCTTCCCCGGCGGTGCCTCCAACTGGGGCGGTGCCTTCCTCTCCGTGCCCAAGACCTCGGAGCACCCTGCAGAGGCCGCCAAGCTGGCCGCATGGCTGACAGCGCCGGAGCAGCAGGTCAAGCAGTCCGCCGCTGCCAACAACTTCCCCAGCACCCTCAAGGCCCAGGAAAAGCTGGTCCAGGACGCCACGCCGAACGCGCTCTTCAACAACGCCCCCACCGGCGCCATCCTGGCAAACCGTGCCAAGGGCGTCGTAGCCCAGTTCAAGGGCCCGGACGATTCGGTGATCCAGGAAAACGTGTTCGGCCCGGCGCTGAAGAGCCTCGACGCCGGAACCGCCGACGCGGACAAGGCCTGGACCGAAGCCCTGCGCCTCCTCAACGACCTGGTCGTCAACAACTAGACCCGCTGTGGGGCCTCCCGCCTGGGAGGCCCCTGCGATGGAGCGCGAGACCCCATGACAACCACCTTGAACCGATCCGCCAAGCCTGCGGCCGATAAACCGAAACCCACCTTCAAACAGCGCCTGAGCGTCTTCGACGTCAAGGCGTCGCCCTACTTCTACGTTGCGCCGTTCTTCATCCTGTTCGCCCTTGTAGGACTCTTCCCGCTGGTCTACACGTTCTTTGTGAGCCTCTTCGACTGGCACCTGCTCAAAGGGCAGGGGCAGTTCGTGGGGCTGGAGAACTTCGCCGAGGTCCTGCAGGACCGCTTTTTCTGGAATTCCCTCGTCAACACCTTGAGCATCTTCCTGCTCTCCTCCGTCCCGCAGCTGGCCGTGGCGCTGTTCCTGGCGGCGGTGCTGGACCAGAACCTTCGGGCCAAGACCTTCTGGCGCATGAGCATCCTGCTGCCCTATATCGTGACGCCGGTTGCGGTGGCCATGATCTTCACCAACATGTTCGGCGAGCAGTACGGCCTGATCAACAACATCCTGGGAAACTTCGGCCTTGACCCGGTGATGTGGAAGAACGAGACCATCCCCAGCCACATCGCCATCGCCACCATGGTCAACTGGCGCTGGACCGGCTACAACGCGCTGATCCTGCTGGCTGCAATGCAGGCCGTACCCCGGGACCTGTACGAATCGGCAGCCCTTGACGGTGCAGGAGCAGTCCGCCGGTTCTTCAGCATTACGCTGCCCAGCATCAGGCCCACCATGGTCTTCGTGGTCATCACGGCAACCATCGGCGGCCTCCAGATCTTCACGGAACCCAGGCTGTTCGACCCCGCCACGGCCGGCGGATCACAGCGTCAGTTCCAGACCACGGTCCTGTACCTCTGGGAAATGGCGTTCCAGCGCCAGAACTTCGGCAAGGCCTCAACCATCGCCTGGCTGCTTTTCCTGATCATCGTCCTGTTCGGCGTCATCAATTACCTGATCTCCCGCCGGATCGCTACAGCGGATGCCGTCAGGCCCTCCCGCGCTGCCCGGAGGACCATCGCTGCCCGGAAGCGCGCCGAAAGGACCACCCGATGAGCATCATTGACCGCGCGAAACCTGAATCTGCAAGGCCCGCATCCGGCAACGCCTCTTCGGCCGGCGCCGCGCCGGCGAGGCCGGCCACTCTGCGCAAACGCATCTTCGGCACCGGCGAACGCCCCGGCTTCCTCAGCTACGGGCTGCTGCTGGCCTTCCTGCTCTCGTCCGCCTACCCGCTGTGGTGGTCCGTGGTGATCGGCAGCAGGTCAAACGAAGCCCTGGGTGAAACGTGGCCGCCGCTGCTGCCCGGCGGGAACTTCTGGACGAACGTGGGCGAAGTCTTCGACACTGTTCCCTTCTGGCTGGCACTCGGAAACAGTGTCCTGATTTCGGGAATCATCACCGTTTCGGTGGTGGGCTTTTCCACCCTCGCTGGCTACGCCTTCGCCAAGCTGAGGTTCCGGGGCCGGAACGGGCTCATGCTGATGGTCGTTGCCACCATGGCCATCCCCACGCAGTTGGGCATCATCCCGCTCTTTATGGTGATGCGGACCCTGGGCTGGACCGGCGAGATCGGCGCCGTCGTGGTGCCCACCCTGGTGACTGCTTTTGGTGTCTTCTTCATGCGGCAATACCTGGTGGACGTCATTCCGGATGAGCTCATCGAATCAGCCCGCATGGACGGGGCCAACATGATCTCCACGTTCTGGCATGTGGCCATCCCTGCGGCCCGCCCGGCCATGGCCATCCTGGGCCTGTTCACCTTCATGACGGCATGGACGGACTTCCTCTGGCCGCTCCTGGTGCTCGACGCAGGCAACCCCACGCTGCAGACAGCACTCAGCCAACTGCAGTCCGCCCGTTACGTGGACTACTCCGTGGTCCTGGCAGGTGCAGTGCTCGCCACCCTGCCGCTGCTGGTGCTGTTTGTACTGGCAGGAAAACAACTCATTTCAGGAATCATGCAAGGAGCAGTGAAGGGCTAATGCCACATTCGACGTACTCACGGCAATGGCCGGAAGGATTCATCTGGGGATCCGCGACTGCGGCGGCCCAGATTGAGGGAGCCAGTCACCAGGGCGGCAAGGAGGATTCCGTGTGGGACCACTTTGCGCGGATCCCCGGTGCCATCGCCAAGGGAGACACCCTGGAACACGCCGTTGACCACTACCACCGGATGCCTGAGGACGTACGCCTCATGAAGGAACTGGGGTTGGATTCCTACCGCTTCTCCACCAGCTGGGCGCGGGTGCGGCCGGGGGACCGGGCGGCCAATCCGGAAGGCCTGGATTTCTACTCCCGCCTCGTGGACGAGCTGCTGGAAGCCGGGATCCTGCCTTGGCTGACCCTCTACCACTGGGACCTGCCCCAAGCCCTCGAGGAGAAAGGCGGTTGGGCAAACAGGGACACGGCCTACCGGTTCGTCGACTACGCAAACGATGTCTACACCGCCCTCGGAGACCGGGTCCAGCACTGGACCTCGTTCAACGAGCCCTTCTGCTCCTCGCTGCTGGGCTACGGTTCCGGAGTCCACGCCCCCGGGCGACAGGAACCTCGCGCGGCCATCGCGGCGGTGCACCATCAGCACCTGGCCCACGGCCTCGCCGTCAATGCCCTGCGGGAACGCGGCGCCCAGAACCTGGGGATCACGCTCAACCTGAGCAACTCCATCCCGCGGGACCCGCAGGACCCTATTGACCTGGATGCGGCCCGGCGTTTCGATTCGCTGCAGAACCGGATTTTCCTCGACCCCATCCTGCGCGGAAGCTACCCGGAGGACACGCTGCGCGACCTCGCGCCGTTCGGCCTGCCCGAACTGGTCCTCCCCGGCGACCTGGAAGCAATCAGCGCGCCGCTGGAATTCCTGGGAGTCAACCACTACCACGACGACCTCATCAGCGGCCACACGGACGACGGCGGAAGCGACGGCCACTCGGGCGGGGCCGAACGGGTTGCTGCGTCGCCGTGGTTCGGGTCCGAGGACATTGCCTTCCCCAGCCGCGGGCTGCCGCGGACCGCGATGAACTGGGAAGTGAACCCCGACGGCCTGCGGAAACTCCTGGTGCGCCTCGGCAGCGAGTACCCCACCCTGCCGCCGCTGTACATCACCGAAAACGGTGCCGCATATGAGGACACCCTGAGCCCGGACGGCGCCGTGCATGATGCGGAGCGCACCGGCTTCATCCTTGACCACATCGCAGCCGTCGGGGAGGCGATAGACCAGGGCGCCGACGTCCGTGGCTATTTCGTCTGGTCGCTGCTGGACAACTTCGAATGGTCTTGGGGGTACGGGAAGCGCTTCGGGATCGTGCGGGTGGATTACGGCACCTTTGAGCGCACAGTCAAGGACAGCGGCCTGGCCTATGCCCGGTTGATCGCCGTCGCAAAACGGAATGCCGCACGGCTGCCCGCGTCATTGCCTGCCTAAACTGGAGTCCGGGCCGAAGCCCGCTTAACCTCACGGAGAAGAAAAGTGAAGCAAGATCAAAGCGGAAGCCGGCCGGCGCCCACCCTTGAAATGGTGGCTGCGCTGGCTGGCGTGTCACGCGCTACGGTCTCGCGTGTGGTCAACGACGTGCCCAGCGTGGACGAGGACATCGCAGCGAAGGTCCGGCAGGCCATCCTCGCCGTGAATTACACGCCGAACCGCGCGGCCCGGTCCCTTGCCAGCCGGAAGCCCAATTCCGTGACCCTGATTGTGCCGGAGTCCACGTCCAAGGTCTTCGCCGACCCGTTCTTCGCCTCCGTGGTCCAGGGAGTGGCGCTTTATCTTGCAGACACCGATTACACCCTCAATATGGTCATTGCGTCCGAAGCCAAGCCCGAAAAGACCAGGGCATTCCTGCTCGGCGGCAACGTTGCGGGCGCCCTGGTGGTGTCCCATCACGCGGGGGACCGCTCCTGGGCACACGTCAGCGACCACATCCCCATGGTGTTCGCGGGCAGGCCCCTGGCCGAGGGTGGAAGCTATTACGTAGACGTCGACAATGAGGCTGCCGCCGAGGGCGCAACCCGGCTGCTGATCCAAGGCGGCCGCACGCACATCGCCACGATCGCCGGACCGCAGGACATGCCTCCCGGCGTCGACCGCATCAACGGCTGGAGGAAGGCCCTCGGAGCGTCCGGGCTGGACGATTCCCTGGTGGAATTCGGTGACTTCACGCTTTCCTCCGGCGCAAAAGCCATGCGGCGGCTCCTTGAGCGCGGCAAGCCCATCGACGGACTCTTTGTGGCCAATGACCAGATGGCTGCAGGGGCCTACACCGTCCTCCAGGAACGCGGGATCCGGATTCCAGCCGACGTGGCGGTGGTGGGGTTCGACGACGATTCGTTCGCAACATCCGTGAATCCGCAACTGACAACCGTGCATCACCCCATCATCGACATGGGAAAGAGGATGGCTGAGATCCTGGTCGACCTGATCGAGGGCAAGCCCACAGACCGGGTCACCCAGATCGCTACCTCGTTGGTGATCCGTGATTCGGCCTCTTAACTGGGGGGTGGTGGCCACCGGCCGGATCGCCCACCGCGTCACCCGCGACCTCGCCCGTCTGGAAGACACGGTCCTGCACGCGGTGAGCTCGCGCAGCCGGGGCGCCGCGAAGGAGTTCGCCGCGCAGTACGGCTTCGCTGCCAGCTACCACGACCAGCCGGCCGCCAAAGGCTACGAGCTGCTCTTCGACGATCCCTTGGTGGATGTGGTCTACATCGCCACGCCGCACGCCCAGCACTTTGAGGTTGCCAAAGCTGCCCTCGAAGCCGGAAAGCACGTTCTGTGCGAGAAGCCCCTCACCATCAACGCCAGGGAAGCCCAGGAACTCGCACTGCTGGCGGGGGAGCGGAAACTGTTCCTGATGGAGGCGGTTTGGACCCGGTTCCTGCCGGCTACCTTGCGGGCCCTGGAGGTGATCCGGGGCAACGGAATCGGCGCTGTCCGCTGGGTGCAGGCCGATCTGGGCTTCGCAGCCACCTACGACCCAAACAGCCGGCTTTTCGATCCGGCGGCCGGCGGCGGCGCCCTCCTGGACCTTACCGTCTATCCGCTGACGTGGGCCGTCAGCGTGCTCGGATTTCCGTCCACTGTCACCGCTGCAGGCCAGCTGAACCATGATCGGATAGACGTCCAGAACACGGTGACCCTTGGGTACCCGGACGGCGCCACTGCCCAGCTGGTTTCCTCGCTGCAGTCCAACAGCCCCGGCATGGTCACTATCAGCGGAACGCAGGGCTGGCTTCGCGCCGGTTCACCCCTGTACAGCCCGCGCCGGGTTGAATACCAAGGCGCTGACGGCGTGGTCCGCGTGGAGGAGTTCCAGGAGGAGGCCGAAGGCTACATCCACGAACTGCGGGAAGCCGCGCGGTGCATCCGGGCGGGTCTGCTGGAGAGCCCCTTGATGCCCTGGGACGAGAGCGTGCGGATCATGGGGCTTCTGGACAGCGTCCGGGACCAGTTGGGCGTGCGCTTTGCGAACGACCGTTAAAGCCCCGGCAGTACGTCCCGTGCTTCGCGGGAATCCATCCCGGTAGCCTCCAGCAGGTCCACGATCAGCGGCCGGAACAGCATGACCACGGTCTCGCCTTCAAGCCGCTGCACTTCCAGCAGCTTCGGGTGCAGCCGCAGGGCGATTTCGCTCAGGTCCTGCCGGGCGGTGCGCAGGTGGGCGCGGCGGGCGCCGTCGTGCGTTTCCGCCAGGCCGAGCGACAGCTCGTCAATGGCGGCAGCGGTGTCCTGCAGTACCCCGGCGATGTTGTCCGTGGCCTCATCCGAGAGCGCTGCGTGGTTGATGGCGCTGGTCAGCCGGCGCGCAAAAACCCGGCTGTTGCGCAGGGCAAGATCGATGAAGTCCAGTGACTGCTTCAGCCGGTCCAGCTCGTCCCGGTGGCGGCGGTAGGCCGGCGCGAGCGTGGCCACCTCGCCGGAAGCCCGCAGGGAATGGCGCATCGCGTCCACCAGCGGCTGGCAGTTCCGGCCGCGGATCAGCGCGTGCCACGCCTGCGTGGAGTCACTGTTGCTCAGGGCCGTGGCGCACTCCCGCAGCACTTCGGCCAGTTCGTGGAGCAGCTTCTGGACGTCCTTGCGTGGCTCCCGGCGCGGATCCTTGGGCACCAGGATGGTCACCAGCAGCGCGAACAGCCCGCCCACAATGGCGTCGAGGCTACGCGTGAAGGGCCCGCCGGCCGGTGCCGGCAGCAGCACCACCAGCAGGGACTGCAGCCCCAGCTGGGTGGTGAAGATGTTGCCGCCGTCCAGGAAACGCGCAAGCAGGATGGAGACCAGGAGGACGACGGCGGCAACCCAGATATCGCCGCCCAGCCAGTGGAGGAGCAAATCACCCACAACAATGCCGATGGTGCAGCCCAGCCCCACTTCCACCACCCTGCGCAGCCTTGGCTCCCGGGAGAAGCCCAGGGCAATCAGCGATGATGTTGCCGCGAACAGCGGACCCGAATGCCCCAGCACGTATTCGGCGAACGCGTACGCCCCCACGGCGCAGCCGGTCATCTGGATGGCCGGGAACAGCGAGTTGCGGCTGCGGATCAGGCCGGTGCGGATACGGCCACGCAGGAAACGCCGGCTTGCTGAGAGTCCTGCTGCGATCGCCATGGGTTCAAGTCTATTCACTGGCCGTGCACTACGGCCGGACATGTGATGTGCGCAATGGTGACGCTGCAGATGTAAGCGAATATCCCGCCGTCGTTAATTTCCCGTTCACTTTGGAGCGCCCA
>JBKKDH010000393.1:0-2854 GCA_046708445.1 Arthrobacter sp. | reverse complement strand
TCATGCCGCCCACCAGCAGGAGCCCCACGAAGATACGGTCGGTGAAGAGGACCTTGTAGCGCTGGCCGGCCGTCAGCCCGGACTGGCCGCGTTTTTCCGGCGGGAGGGTCTCACGGACCAGGAAAAGCGCCGCGATGATCACCAGGGTGCCGTAGGAGGCGAGGAACACAAAAATCCCGGGCCAGGGCATGACCAGCAGCAGTTGAGAGCCGATGACCGGCGCCAGGATGGGGGCGAGCCCGTTGACGAGCGCCATCCGGGAGAACATCCGCACCATCGCATATCCGGAAAACAGGTCCCTGACCATGGCCATGGCAACCACGCCGCCGCCCGCGGCGCCGACGCCCATCAGCACGCGGAACAAACCAAGCGTCGAGATGTCTGTGGAGAGTGCTGCACCTACCGACGCTGCGATGTGCAGGGCCGTGGCAAGAATCAGCGGAAGCCGCCGTCCGAACTTGTCGCTGAAGGGTCCCACCACCAACTGGCCCAGGGCGAAGCCCACTGTTGTCCCGGCCAGCGTCAGCTGGACCTGCGCCTCGGTGACTCCCAGGCTGGCCTCGAGGGCGGGGAAGGCCGGCAGGTACAGGTCGATGGTGAACGGGCCCAAAGCGGTAAGCGCGCCGAGCAGGAGGATGTACAGGAGTTTCCGGCGGCGGGTCAGCAGATCGCCCGGATTGGCGGTTATGGTCACGGAGATCAATCCTAGGCCCGATGCAACCCACATTTACAGCGTTGGAGGGCACGCCGCTCCGCATGGCCCCGAAGTTCGTCCTGAACCTGAATGATAGTTTTGTGGGCGGGGACTGTGCAGTTGCACTCTCCCGCAGTACACGGAAGCCGAATCGACCATGCAACCAGTTAGGCGGAACCGATGAGCGGACGTCACAGCGGGCGGACCAGCCAGGGCCTGCGCATCACAGCGCTGCCCAGGACCCTAAGACTCCTTTTCAGTTTGGTCCCCCGCCAGCTTAATGACGAGATCGCCCTGGCCAAGGTTGAGATCAAGCGCAAGGGCGTCCAGCTCGGCGTGGCCGCGGCGTTCTTCGCCGTTGCGCTGATTTTTGCGGCGTTCCTCGTGGTGGGACTTATCGTTGCGGCCATCATGGGGCTGGCTACCATCATGCCGGCGTGGCTGGCCGCACTGCTGGTCAGCGCCGCGTTCCTGCTGATCGCCCTGGTGGGCGGCCTGGTGGGGCTCCAGAAGTTCAAGAAAGCCATGCCACTGGTTCCGGAGGAAACCATCCGGGGGATCAAGCATGACCTTGGCATCGCCAAGGAGGGCTCGGACTTCAACGCCGCGCTGCTCGATCCGGCCAGCCCCGAGGCGAAGGCCGCCAAAGCTGCCAAGGCCGAAGCTGCTGCGAAAGCCAAGGCCGAGAAGGAAGCCAAGGTCGAGGCACACGACAAGGAGTTCCCGCACGCGTCCGAACCCGAGCTGCACCGCCGGCTTGATCAGCGCCGTCGCCACCTCACCGAGGTCCGCGACGAGCTGGACACCGAACTCGACCTCAAGCCCCAGGTACGCTTCCTCGTCGGCGCCACCCAGCAGAAGCTGCGGGAGGGCCAGGCCCTGCTGAACCACGGCCGGGACGTCGCCGCACAGAAGATATCCGGATTGTCGGAAGGCACCGGCGGGACAGCCCTCCGATGGAAGCCCCTGGCAGCTTTTGCCGGCGCGGCGGCCGTGTTTGTGGTGCTGCTGCGCAAGCTGCTGAAGAACCCGTAACCCAACCCGCCGTGCTGTACACCATGCTTTAGGAAAGAGGGGACGGGATGAAGTTCATCGGTGCTGGCTCCCGTCCGGGCCGCCCCCAGGTCGACCATGACCTTGTTTTTACGGTACCCAACGTCCTCACGGTCCTACGGTTCATGGGCGTCCCGCTCTTCATTTGGCTGGTCCTGGCACAGAAGGAATATGGGTGGGCTGTCCTGGTCCTAGCTGTCATGGCGGGCACCGACTGGGTGGACGGATACGTCGCACGCCGCTTCGACCAGGCATCCAGGCTGGGCCGGGTGATGGACCCGATCGCCGACCGGCTGGCGCTGATTGCCGTCGCCGTCACCCTGGTGATCGCCGGCGTCGTGCACTGGCTCTACCTCGCCGCGCTGGTCATTCCCGATGCCGTCCTGCTCGTCCTGACGCTTTCCTTCTTCGGCGGCCACCCGGACCTTCCTGTAAGCCGGATCGGTAAGATCCGCACCGGGCTGCTGCTCCTCGGCACCCCCATGCTGGTGATGTCGAGGCTGGACGTCCCGCTGGCCGGGGCCCTGCATGTTGCGGCCTGGGTGGTGCTGGGACTCGGCCTGGCCGGGCACTGGATTGCCGCCTATAACTACTTCTGGGCCATCCTGCGGAAGGGCAGAATGCAGTCACATCACGACGGCGGCACCACCTGATGGTGTGGGTGGCCGTTCTGCTCGCGGTACTCGGAGCATTTTTCCTGGCCATCGGCGCCCAAAAGCAGGGAAGCGCCGTCAAGGCCGACACCGGCGGGCTGGCCCTGAGCTCCAACGGCTTCCTCCGGCTCCTACGCAACCCCCGCTGGGTGCTCGGACTGCTCCTGCTCTGCGTCGGGATGGGGATGAACGCTGTTGCCCTGGTATCCGCACCGCTGACTGTGGTGCAGCCGATCGGGGCCATTGCGCTGGTAATTACCACCGTGGTCAACGCCCGGGACCAGGACCTGACCATCAACAGGGCAACCTGGGTGGCCATCGCTGCCTGCGTCACCGGATCGGCGCTGTTCGTCCTCCTTGCCGTCAACGTCACGCAGGAAAACCACCACGTCAGTTACGACGACGAGCTCACCATCGTGCTGCTGCTGGCCCTCGCCGTGGGCGTTTTCGGCAC
>JBKKDH010000392.1:0-7061 GCA_046708445.1 Arthrobacter sp. | reverse complement strand
CGACCAAGGGGGCCGGCGTGGCTGACGCCGGGCGAACCTGGCTGGTCCGCCGGGCCGAGCGGCTCTATGGCGACAGGCTGGGGCGGCTGCGGCACAGCGAGTTGTCCTGGCATATCGCCTGGAAGTGGCTGCCTGCCCTCGCGGTGGTTGGATTTGTTTACGGCACGATCATGCAGTTCACGGGTCGCCCCTCGTCCCAGCGCGACCCGGCCCTGTTCTCCGACATCCCGCTCTTCCTGGTGACAAGCATCCTCACCGGGCTGGTGCTGTGGTCCCTGACCCTCTTCTGGAGCTTCCGCCGGGTGCTGGTGTTCGACCGCGGCCTGCTGTACGGGTACGCCCAGAAACAGACCGCCCGCGCCATCTTCTGGCCGCACCTCGACCCGGTGTCGCTGCGGACCGTCGAAGCCCCCGCCGGCGTCAGCGCGGACGGCCTGCTCAAAACCAACGACAAAAGCGGCAAGACCTCCTTGGGCGTGCGGGGGCGGTACGCCGTGGTGTTCCACGGCCTGCCCACGGCTTTGGCGGCCGGCCAGGGAGGCGGTGCGGGATCCGGGGCACCGAAGCCTGGCTTCTTCACGTTCAGCACGGGCCGGATTCCGGACCGGCTCGTGATGGAGATCCAGCGGGCCATGGCGGAATCCGGCCTCCAGCGGCCCGGACCTCCCGGGCCGCGGGCTCTTCCGCCGGTCCAGATCAGCTCCGCGACCAGGCTTGACCAGGCCTGAAATACGGCCCTTCCGTGATCCGTACCACCGGGTAGTGTGTAGCCAGAATGTTCACACTGACCATCAATCAAACGGACAGCCGGCGCGATGGTGACCGGGTGCCGCAGTTGCTCAAGGACCTGCGGCATATCCCCGCGCGTCTGGACTTCGACCGTTCGGTCGAAGATGAGGTGCAGGGCATTGTTGATTGTCCGCACCAGGCGGTGGAGGCTGCGCTGATCGCTCTGCGTTCGGGGTCCTGGTACGTAGGCGTTGGTGTGGGCCCAGTGAATGAGCCGCTGCCGAACCTGATCAAGGACGCGTCCGGCCACAGCCTGATCTATGCACGCCGTGCCGTGGACCGGCTGCGGAACGGCAAGGACCGGGTCCCCGTGGCCGTGGAGGGACCACTGGCCGATGTGGCCCATGAGGCCGAAGCCGTGCTGCGGCTCCTGGGGCACATTGTGCGGGACAGGTCCGGGGCTGAGTGGCGCGTTTTGGACCTGATGACTCCCGGCGTCCGTGGGCAGCAGAAAGCGGTGGCACAGGAACTGGGCATCACCACCCAGGCCGTGAGCAAGGCAGTGGCCCGGTCGCAGTGGGTGGAGGAGCACGCCGCCCGGCCGGCAGCGGCAAGGCTGCTCGCGCTGATCCTTGACGTGCGCTGAACGCCGCGACATCAACGCTTGCCGGCGCTGTTGCCGCTACTGCAAGGCGCCGATGATCGCCCCCATCGCCGTGAACGCCACGACGTTGTAGCTGGCGTTAATGGCGAAAAGGGTCAGGCTGCGGCGCTCAAACAGGTAGTTGATGCCCAGGGCGGCCGCCACCCAGGCCACTCCCGCAGCCAGGCCGGCCAGCGTGCCGAAGCCCGCGCCGCCGTCGCCAATGAACGCAGCCAGCACCACCGCCATGACCAGGGCGAGCAGGAACGACCCCACAAAAACCCGGACGTTTCCGTGCTTCAGCTCCTCGTCCGTCACGCCGGCCTCGCGTTGCCACACTTTGGCAAAAAGCACCGAGTACCACAGACCGCCCACCACAAACGTTGCCAAAGCCGCAAGCAGTACGCCCACCCAGTTGATGTCCAGGCCCATCGCCCTCATCCTTCCCCGGGGACGCACCTCCGCGGCGTCCCTGGCTGGAGCCTACGCCCGCCGGCCAGCGGGGTCTTGTACAAAAGCCGCACCGCACGTTGGCGGGATCCGCACCAACTCAGCGTGCCGCCGTCGTGCTATCCCCGACACTCTGGAGCGGCACGAAAGTGGCGTATTCCGGCCCGTGTTCCCGGATCAGGCGGAGGTATTCCGACGGCGTGAAGCCGCTGAAGCGCCGGAAGGTGCGGATCAGGTGGGGCTGGTCGTAGTAATCGGCCAGTGCCAGCAGCTCCCTGCCGCCTGAGCCGCTTTCGGGCAGCCGGGCCGCGGCGTTGGCGAAGCGGTAGAAACGGCACACATCCGCGTAACTTTTGGGCGTGATCCCGCAGTCGCGGAGCATGATCCGCTGCAGGGTGGACGGGCTGAGGTCCAGTCGGTTGGCAAGCTCTGCCACGGGCACGTCTTCCTCAGCCAGCAGGGCGACAGCCTCCAGGGTCCGTTGGTCGGCTTCGGCCCGGAGCCGGGAGGTGAGGAAAGTTTCAAGGGCGGCGAACGCGGCGGCCGGACCGGCGTCGGTCAGCCCGGCGCGCAAAGCCGTGAAGCCAGGCATGAAATCGTCCGTGTCCTGCACTTTTCCCTGCAGTTCCGACGGCGGCACGTCGGTGAGGGCTGCGATGCCGTAGGGCTGCAGCGCGGCGCCGATGTTGAACAGCTGCGGCGGGTTCTCGCTGATGACATAGGTGCGCTGGATCCCTGAGTAGAAGCCCACGGCAACCTCCGCGGCCCCGCTGCCCGGAGCAACCGCAAACGGATCGATGAGGCGGTACGGCGCGGACAGGTTCAGGATCAGGTGGGCCAGGGGACCCGGAAGGATCTTTTCGTACTTCGCCGCAGGGGCACTGCGCACAAACCAGAAATGGCTGACGTAGGGCTGCAGCCGGGCGGGGGCGGGACACTCCTCGTAGAGCACACGACCACTCTACGGTGAGTCGGCACGCCGGACGGGCAACACCACCGGGTCTGCGCCCCTGAACACCTGTGACCGAGCACGAACGAGCGTGTTCATATCCCTTGAAGTGGGAATGCCCCGAACATAGTCTCGCTGAACCGGCTTCCCCGGATCCCCAAAGCACCTGAGATTGAACAACGGCCGGATCAGCTCCGCACCCTGAGACCACGAGGTATAAACAATGGCGTTTTCCGCACGAAGAATCCGACGGCCGGTCGCTGCACTGGCAGTGGCAGCCACTGCCGCGGCGGGGCTGGGCTGATGCCCGCCGCACTCCCTGCAGCAGCCGATGGGTGGTCACCACCAAGGACGGGCGCGTGCTGACCGGCAACGGCGGAGTGTTGAACGCGAGCCAGTCCGGAGCCGCGTCCCTGGCCGCCATGGGCCTGGAGCAGGCAAAAGCCACACCGTCCGCACAGTGGATCGTCACCACCGAAAACGGCAAGCAGTGGTCCCTGGTCAACGCCGCGGCAGCAATCGCCCTGCAGGATTCCGGGAACCAGACGCGGCCGGAACGGCCGTGGCGCTCGGCTCCTCCACCGGCACTACGGCCACCGCCACCGGCAGCACCCACCAATCCTGGGGTTTCACTGACCTTGCGGACCTGGTGCTGCTTGGTACCAAGCCGGTGGATCTCAGCACGCCCATCGGCGTCGCGCCTGGCCTTCCCGCCACCGTCACGCCGCTGTACGAAAAGGGCGAAGGCAGGCCCGTTCCGGTCCAATGGAACGCGGTTGACCCGGCCGTCTGGAAGAAGCGCGGCACGGTGACCGTTACTGGATCCGGAACCGACGTGTACGGCCAGGCCTTCAACGACGCCAAGGTCACCGTGGCCGTCGGAAAGTACACGGCCACCGACCCCGTGTCCGCAACCGTGGGCACCGACACAACACTGGCTGAGGTCCAGGCCGCGGCACCGTCTACCGTGCCCGGGCAGATCGGCACCGGAACGGCCAGGAACAGCCTGACTGTCACCTGGGACTGGAGCACTTTTGACGCTGCAGGGTTGCACACGCCCGGAACCGCCACTGTCAGGGGTAAGGCGATCACCGGCGTCGAGAGCGACAAGCCGCTCGACGCCCAGGTGACGATCCTCGTGGTGGACCGTGTCCCGAGCAGCCACGTCTGCAAGGACGACGCCACCATCCGCTGGTCGAACTGGGTCAGCGGAGGCCGCAGCGGTGACAATCTGAATTACGCCTTTAGCCGCGACTACACGGTGGACTCGGTAACTGTGACACTCGCCGAAAAGGCGGCGCATTGCATGACGGTCCAGTACCAGGATGCAACGGGTGCGTGGAAGGACACGACGGCGGGAACGGTCACCGGCCTGGGCATCGCCTCTCCGGCCAAGGTGTCCTTCAGCCCCGTCACCACGCGCGGCATCCGGGTGGTGCTGGCAACTCCGGGCTCGTACACCAAGGTGGCCGAGGTGGCCATCGCAGGATCCCGCCTGGCCGAGGCCGGACTCACCGATCTCGTCCGGCACCACCGCCTACAAAGTGCTGACGGCGACGGCGGCACCAACCGTGGCGGCGTACCCGCTGGCCACGAGCGCGTTGGTTTCCATCGTCCAGGCAACAACAGGCACCCCGGCGGCCCTGGTCACCGTGACCGCCCCTGACGGCACCGGGAAGGAGTACACCGTGGCCTTCGTGACCGGAAAGGCAGCCTGCACCAACGGTGGCTGGGCCACCAACGTCGAGCCGGGGTTCGCCTCCGAAGGGGAATGCGTGAGCTACTTCGCTTCAACATAGGAGGCAGCAACCGTACAGCGGTCCCGTCAGAGGGACCACGGGAACGGCCGTTGCAGCACCGTCAATCACGGGTGCCGCAACGGCCGTGCCGTCTTTGGACGACACCGCAGTTTCGGCAACCCGTCCGCTGTCGGGGAGAATAGGGGGCATGACCCTCACAACCTTCGCCCTCATCCGCCATGGCCAGACAGACTGGAATGCGCAGCGCAGGCTGCAGGGATCCACTGACATTCCGCTGAACGACGTCGGCCGCGGCCAGGCGCGTGACGCCGTCGCCGTTGTGTCCGGTTACGCATGGGACGCGATCGTGTCCTCACCGCTGAGCCGCGCCGCGGAGACCGCAGACCTGATCGCCGCCGGTTTGGGGCTCACCGTGGCCCGGCGGCTGCCCGAGCTCACCGAGCGCAGCTTCGGACCTGCGGAGGGCCTGCAGGCCGGCCCCGAACTGGACGCACTGCGCATTCCCGGCGGTTTTCGTGACGCCGAGAGTGAGGACGAGGCCGCGAGCCGAGGGTTGACCGCGCTGGAGGAGCTGGCCGAGGAGTTCCGTGGCGGCCGCGTCCTGGTGGTCGCCCACGGCACGCTCCTGCGCGTCAGTCTCGGCCGCGCCGTCGGCCGCACCCTGCAGAGTGTTGAGAACGCGGCACTCAACCTCGCCCACCACCACGCCGTCGACGGCTGGCAGCTCGAGTACTTCAACGGCGAGCCGGTCATGGAGACCGCCGACGCCTGACCGCCTGAGGGCCGTCGTCCTGATCCCTGTCGGGGCTGACGTGCGGCTATGCTGAGGAAAACCGGCCGCAGCAAGGCACGGCAGGGGCATGGCACCGAGGACCAGCGGCATTGGCCGGCGGAAGGACACCCGAATGGCGCGAGCGACAGTCCAGGACGTCGCTAAGACGGCAGGAGTGTCAGTAGGGACCGTGTCCCGTGTCCTGAACAAAAGTCCGGCCGTCAGCGAGTCGAGCAAGGAAAAGGTCACTGCGGCCATCCGCCAGCTCAATTACCGTCCACTAGCCTCCGCCCGCGACCTGCGCCGGGACCGGACCATGCGCATCCTGGCCCTCGCCAAGAACCTGAACTCTCCCGTCATCAGCGAAGCTTTCCGCGGCGTCGGCGACGCCGCAGCCTTGTCGGGCTACGTCAGCCTCATTGCGCCGACGTCCGGGGACCTGGAACGGGAACAGCAGCTGGTGGACATGCTGCGCAACGGGTCGGTGGACGGGCTCATCATGTTTTCGCCGACGATGCCTGATGACGGCGTCCAGGAAATGGCCGAGCAGCTGAGCGTTGTCCAGGTCTGCGAGATCGCCGACTCCGAGGCGGCCTTCGGTGTATCCATCGACGACCGGCAGGCCGCCTTTGACATCACCCGGCACCTCATTGAGACCGGCGGCCGGCGTTTGGCGATGATCGGCAACAGGGCTGCCCGCTCCGGCCGGCTGCGGGAGGAAGGCTTCCGCCAGGCGGCCGCTGAGGCAGGTTTGTCCCCGAACCGGATGCTGTTCGTCGACGGGGAGTTCGACTTCCACACCGGGCGCCAGCTCACCAGGAAACTGCTGAAGATCGGACCCCTTCCCGATGCCGTGTTCTGCGGCAGTGACACCGTCGCCGCCGGGTGTGTCCGCGAAATCACCGACGCCGGCCTGCGCGTGCCCGATGACATCGCCGTGGCAGGTTTTGACGACTCGGTGCAGGCGGAAATGTGCGTCCCTGAACTGACCACGATCAGGCAGCCGGCGTATGACATGGGCCGCCTGGCCTTCAAAGAGCTTCTGGCGAGGATGACAGTGCCAGGGGCACACCGCCGCGGCCGAACCTTCCTCCCCCATGAACTCGTGGTCCGGGACTCGACAAGGAACTGAAACGAGGGGGTTGACAGCCGCGGATGGCAGCTGTCAGAATTTTTGGAATCGATTCCATCCAACCAGTAGCTGTACGCCACCGTTTGGAATCGATTCCAAACGGGTCAAAACCCTCCACCACCTCACACCCAATAGGAAGCACCGTGACCAACGAGCAGCCGTCAGGACAGCACGCCGTTCCCCCGGAAGGAAAGCCAGTAAAAGAACTGAGGGTGGGCGTCGTCGGCATTGGCTGGGCGGGACAGCAGCACCTGAAGGCCTACGATTCCCTGGAAGGCGTCCGCATCGTGTCCCTGGCAGGGATGGAGCAGGACCTCCGCGACTCGCTGCAGGCCGAATACTCGATTCCGAACGCCTTCGCCGGCTGGGAAGAGATGCTGGAGCACGGCGGCCTGGACGCGATCAGCGTGGCGGTGCCCACCTTCCTGCACGCACCCATCGCCATCGCAGCCCTGGAGCGCGGCCTGCATGTGCTGAGTGAGAAGCCGATCGCGCGCAACGCCGTCGAAGGCCAGGCCATGGTGGACGCCGCCCGCACGGCGGGACGGGTCCTGGACATCGCCTTCAACCACCGCCGGCGCGGCGACATCAAGGCGCTCAAGGAAGTGATCGACGCCGGCGGCGTG
>JBKKDH010000391.1:0-20268 GCA_046708445.1 Arthrobacter sp. | reverse complement strand
ACGCCACCGCGATTGACCCGTCGGTCCAAAGCCCGGAGGGGTGCCGGATCGGCCGGGGCAGCATCCTGCTGCGCAACGTGACGCTGACGGCGTCGGTCACCTTGGGTTCGCATGTGGTGGCCATGCCCTCGGTGACGTTCACGCACGACGACGACGTGGCGGACTTCGCGACGTTCGCTGCGGGTGTGTCGCTGGGCGGCGGAGTCCGGATCGGCCGGGCCGCGTACCTGGGCATGAATTCCAGCGTCCGGGAACGGACCTCGGTGGGAGCCTACGCCACCGTGGGGATGGGTGCCGCTGTACTCAGCAACGTGCCCGACGGCGAGACCTGGGTGGGCGTGCCGGCCCACGAAATCGACCGGGAGACTTTCTGCTTCGGGGGCGGGCGATGAGCGCGGGGATGGAGATCCGGAATTCGACGGGACAGCAGATGGCAGCCGCGCGGCTGCAGCGTCGTCCCTCGGTCTCGGTAGTCATCCCCTGCTACAACTACGCGCGGTTCCTTCCGGAAGCTGTGAATTCTGCCCTGGAGCAAGCGGATGTGGAGGTTGACGTTGTCATCGTCGATGACGCGTCGACTGACGGAAGCGGGCAACTCGCCCTGGATCTTGCATCAGCCGATCCCCGTATCCGGCCCATCCTGCATGGTAAGAATATGGGGCACATCGCCACCTACAACGACGGCCTGTCCCGGACCACCGGCGACTACGTCGTTCTCCTGTCAGCGGACGACCTGCTGGCACCGGGCTCCCTGGCCCGCTCCACCGCCTTGATGGAAAGCCACCCAGACGTAGGACTCGTTTACGGGTTTGCCCAGGAGTTCTCCGAGATCGTACCGTCCTCACCCGGCAAGCGCGCCTCTTGGTCTGTATGGCAGGGAGAAGAATGGATCGGGGTCATGTGCCGGCGCGGATCCAACATCATCATGAATCCGGAGGCAGTCCTCAGACGGTCGGTGATGGAACAGCTTTCCGGTTACCGCGCCAACATGCCCCACGCCGCAGACATGGATCTGTGGCTTCGCGCCGCCGCAATCAGTGGCGTGGGCCGGATCAACGGGCCCGTTCAGGCTTACTACCGCATGCACGGACAGAACATGCACCTCACGGACTTCAGCGCGACTCTCGATGACATCCGGGCCCGACGTGAGGTTTTCGATGAAATCTGCACAGCTTCCGTCCCTGCCCTCACCCGGCCACGCCAACTCCTGCACGCCGCCCGAAAGGCACTCGCGATAGAGGCAGTCCGCGCCGCGATCCACCTGAGCGATACTGAGAACGGACAGCCGGGCAGCGCCATCGTCCTGGCCGAATTCGCGTCGCAAACCGATCCGGCCATCACGGCCTCCCGTCTCTGGGCCTCCTACCTTCGCCGGTCAAACGGCGGCTCTTCCATTGCCGAAAGATCGCTTTCGGAGCTTCTGTATCGCTGGCGCTGGTCCCTTCAGTGGCGGCGCTGGCGGCGGGCCGGCATATGAAGACAACAGCATCAACCAGCCTACGGAGCCGGATCGGTGCGGGTCTGGCGTGGAGCACCGTAAACAGCCTCGTTCTGCGACTGGGCAGCTTCGCTGTGGGCATCGTCCTGGCACGGCTGCTGGCACCCGAGCAATTCGGGGTGTTTGCCGTTGCCCTGACTGTCCAGGCCGTTCTCATGACGTTGGCAGACCTGGGAATGAGCACGGACCTGATCCGCTCAGAAAACTCCAAGGAAAAAGCCCCCACAGTTGCGACGCTGGCGCTGGTGTCAGGAACGGCGCTGACAGGCGTCATGGCCGCGTCCGCCCAAGGCCTTGCCGATCTCTTGGGCAGCAGCCAGGCCGGACCGGTCATTGCTGTGATGGCGCTATCCATGATGCTGGCTGGCGCCGGCGTTGTTCCCTATGCCTCCCTTCAACGCCAATTTGCCCAGAAGAAGCTCTTCATCATCGCGTTCGTGGAGTTTGTCGTTGGCACCGCCGTGACAATCAGCCTGGTCCTTGGTGGTTGGGGAGTCATGGGCCTCGCCGTCGCCAGGATAGCGTCCCAGCTCGTGACCCTTGTCCTTCAGTTCATTCTGTCCGGGGAACGGGTCCGCTTCGGCTTTGATCCGGCCCTTGCCCCAGGAATCCTCAGATACGGAGTCCCCGTGGCTGGCGCGAATATGCTCTCGTGGGCACTCTTGAATGTGGATAACGTGGCGATCGCGCGACTGGCAGGACCTGTGGCGTTGGGCTTCTACTTCCTCGCGTTCAACATATCCAACTGGCCAATGAGCGCACTCGGCCAGGTAGTCAGGTCAGTATCGATACCGGCCTTTGCCCGGCTGGCCTCAGGACGCTCTGACCAAGGCCTCGCCGCAGTCGTGGGTCCGGTCTGGGCGGTTTCGCTCCTTGCCGGATTGATGCTCGCCGTACTTTCAGGGCCAGTCGTCGAACTCGTGTACGGCGAAAAGTGGCTGCCCGCGGCCGTGATCCTTGCCTGGCTGGGGCTTTTCGGTGCCCTACGCACGCTTTTTGACCTTTCCGCCTCCTACCTACTGGCGAGGGGTGCCTCCAAGGCAACCTTCTTAGTCCAGGTTGCCTGGATTGCAGCCTTGGTCCCGGCCGTGTTCTCCGGTGTGGGTGCAGTGGGATCTTCCGGGGCAGCGATCGCACACTTGGGGACAGCACTCCTGATCGTCTGCCCGGCTTACGCTTTTGCCCTTCGAGCCAGCGGCGCAAACCTCCTGGCGATCGGCGCCCGGCTTTGGCCTCCGGTTGTTGCTGCCGTACCCGCCGCGGGGGCAGCCATCGGCGTTATGGCACTGCAGCCGACGCCCTTGGCCTCTCTTTTCGCGGGCGGCGCCGCAGGTACTTGCGTCTACGCACTGTCGCTTTTTGCTTGGTTCCGCCGCCAGATCCGTGAGGCCATCAGGTGGATGCCAGGCAGTGACGTCCAAATCAACATTGAATCCAATGCCAACCAAAGGTTGGCCGCACCGTCAGGGGGTATGCCATGACGCAACAACAAGTGCCACTGGTTGATCTGTCCCACCAGCAACTGCAGATCAATGATGCCATTCGTGAAGGATTTAATCGCGTCATCGCGGAATCCAGCTTCATCATGGGGCCACAGGTCGGGGAGTTTGAAGAAGCCTGGGCGAATTACTGCGGCGTGAAGTATGCGATAGGCGTGGGAAACGGGACCGATGCGATCGAGCTGGCACTTCGGTCCATCGGCGTTGGTCCCGGGGATGAAGTCATCGTCCCCGCCAACACCTTTGTTGCAACTGCCGGGGCAGCTCTCCGGGCAGGGGCAAGACTCGTGCTCGCCGACTGCAACGAAGATTTCCTCCTGGATTCCCGGGAAGTGGCAGCGAAGCTCACGCCGAGGACGAAGGCTGTTATTGGCGTCCATCTCTTCGGACAGGCCGCTGCGATGGAAGACGTCGCCAGCAGCGTGCCGCCGGGCGTTGCGTTGATCGAGGACATGGCGCAGGCCCAGGGGGCCAGGAGATTTGGCGTTCGTGCCGGCGGGCTCGGCCATGTCGCCGCCACGAGTTTCTATCCGGGCAAGAACCTTGGAGCCTATGGCGATGCGGGGGCCGTCATGACTGACTCGGATGCTGTCGCCAGTCGGCTCCGCGAGCTGCGCAACCATGGCGGGAAGGCACGCTATGAGCATTTGGACATCGGCTTCAATTCACGGCTGGATACCCTTCAGGCTGTGGTCCTCAATGCCAAACTCGGGCTACTGGATCAATGGAACCAGCAACGCGTCGATGCTGCCGCCCGGTACGATGATCTGCTTCGGGACGTGGACGGCGTTGTGTTGCCCCAGTGCATTCCAGGCAATGACCACGTCTTCCATCTGTATGTTGTCCGGGTTCCGGAGCGGGACCGCGTTGTCCATGAGCTAAACAGGGGCGGAATCGGAGCCGGGATTCATTATCCGACTCCGGTGCACCTGCTGCCCGCGTACGCCTTCCTCGGACACCCGAGGGGATCATTTCCAGTCGCCGAAGCCCTATCCCGCGACATATTATCTCTGCCTCTATACCCCGGAATTACGCCATCACAGCTGGAGATCGTCGCTCACGCGCTCCGGTCCGCGTTGAGGGGCTGAGGTCATGGACAACACCTCCGTACCCTTGCATCGGCGCATCAAAGTCAGGCCTCTGCTTGAACGGCCGTACAGACCCACAGTGACAGTGGTCATTTCCTGCTACAACTACGCCCATTACCTGCCCCAGGCGGTCCAGAGCTGCATCAGTCAGCGGGATGTGGACGTCGACGTCATCATTGTGGACGACGCATCCACGGATGACAGCCTTGCGGTCGCCGAAGGCCTGTCTCGTGCCCACGCCAACGTCTCGGTCGTGACGCACAGCCAGAACAAAGGCATGGTGGAGACGTTCAATGACGGCGCAAAGGTTGCCACCGGAGAGTTTCTGGTCCGCTTGGATGCGGACGACCTGCTCACGCCGGGATCCCTGTCCCGCGCCACGCTGGTGGCCCAGAATTACCCGTCCGTTGGACTTGTGTACGGCCATCCGATCCATTTCTCCGGGGTCACCGTCCCCAAGGCGCGCGAACGCGCCACCGCTTGGACTATTTGGCCAGGTACGGAGTGGCTCCGGGACCGCTGCCTTTCGGGGCGGAACGTCATCACTTCGCCGGAAGTGCTCATGCGCCGTGCACTCCTCGAAATGCTCGGCTACCAGGCACCGCTGCGTCACACTCCTGATATGGAGCTCTGGTTCCGCCTGTCAGCATTTGCCGATGTGGCCTATGTCCAAGGCGCCGACCAAGCGTGGCACCGGGACCATGAGGCCAGTATGTCCGCCAAGGAAGTCGATGAGCTGGTTGACCTTCGCGAGCGCGGCGAAGCGTTTGACGTTCTGTTCCAGGGCCCGTTGGCCGGCAAGCCCGAAGCTTCAGCGCTGCGGGCCATTGCCCGCAGGACACTTGCACGCGAAGCCGTATCGACAGCTCGGCATGAGCTGGACCGGGGCGCTGGTGGGAGCCCGCTGTACTCGTTCTGCCTGGAGCTGGCAATATCACTTGATCCCGCTGTGGTGCACAATCCTGCATGGAAAAAGCTGGCTTCGCGGTCCCTGGCCAGTCCCGTGCCGCGTGCCTTTGGTTTCACGTCATTGGCCGCACGGTTGAGGGGCCGAATCAGATCCGAGCTGCAATGGCAGCGCTGGCACAGGACGGGGGTGTACTGACATGGAACCGACAGCCCTAGTTGGCGCTGTACGCCGGGTCCGAACCAGCGGAGCCAAAGATATCTCCCGCCGTATTGCCCGCCGCGTGACGCGCTTCCTCGCAAGCACGTTCGATACGACGGCATTGGAATTCCCACTCCTGTCGCAGGACATTGCGGATTCAACTCGGCTCCGACTTGACCCTCCCCGGGGCACCAGCGCACTTGGCGAGCCACTTCATCTTGCCTGGATTTGCACTCCCCCCGGTGCCGGCTCAGGAGGTCATACAACGCTTTTCCGGATGCTTGAGGGGATGGAGATGCGCGGGCATCGGTGCTCTTTGCTCCTTTATGACCGCCACAACTCGGATCCCGCTCATGCGGCCTCCGTCATCCGAACGCACTGGCCGCAACTGCAAGCCGACATCCGACCTGTGCCACGTGTCATTGAAGGGTTCGACGGCAGTATCGCAAGTTCATGGGAAACAGCCCACGTTCTGGCCAGCCGTGGGCAGACGAGTATGCACCGGTTTTACTTCATTCAAGATTTTGAACCCTTTTTCTACCCCCGAGGGAGTCTGTACAGTCTCGCGGAAGACACCTACCGCTTCGGCTTTCGCAACATTGCCCTCGGCGACATGGTTGCTGGTGCCCTCAAGGACAATATCGGAGTTGACTCCGCGAGCGTGCCCTTCGGATGTGACACCTCGGTCTACAGGCTTGAAAACCTGGGGCGACGAGATGGGGTTGTTTTCTATGCGCGGGAAACGGTGGACAGGCGGGGCTTCCTATTAGGGAAACTGGCCCTTGAGGAATTCCACGAACGGCACCCTGAGCAAACCATTCATGTGTATGGCGACGCCATTGTCCGATGGGAAACCCCTCATACCCATCACGGCCGGTTGTCCCCCCGGGAGCTGAACCATCTGTATAACTCGACAATCGCCGGCCTCGCAATGTCGCTAACCAATATTTCCCTTGTGGCGGAAGAAATGCTTGCCTGCGGCATGACACCCGTTGTTAACGCCCACCCTTATGCACACGCGGACCTCGACAGCCCATACGTTCAGTGGGCGCCTCCAACGCCGGGCGGCCTGGCAGATGCCCTCTGCCACATCGTGGAGCAGCCCCAGTTTCCAACCAGAGCCCCTCGCATCGCCGCTTCGGCCCGGCGAGGTTGGACATCCGCTCAGTCGGCTGTCGCAAGAATCATTGAAGCGGAGGTAGCGGCATGCAGGATCTGACACCCGGGAGGCAAACACGTCAACCCGTGGAGTTGGCACCAGGGACGGCCCGAGTTGAATGGCTTGACGGCGTGCGAGCCCTGGCTGCCTTTTTTGTGGTGCTGCACCACTCCTGGCTGATGACCGTGGGCGGTTATCCGGGCAACAACGGCCCTTGGTTCACCGATTGGCTAATATACGGCCATTTAGCGGTTTCCATTTTCATCGTCGTCTCCGGGTACTCCCTTTGTCTGTCGCCGTCGCGTTACGGAATGCAACTACGAGGCGGGGGAAGGGGATTTCTGCGTCGCCGCTTCTGGCGCATCGTACCGCCGTATTGGGCAGCGCTGATTATCGCGGCACTGCTCATTCAGGTCGGGCTCTATGCCCCCGCGGACAGCCAGAACTTTGGGGCACGCGACTTCCTGGTCCATTTCCTGCTTGTGCAGGACGCAATTGGGAATACGTCGCCAAATGGCGCCTTCTGGTCAATTGCGGTGGAGTGGCACATCTACTTTCTGTTCCCGCTGATTCTTTGGGGGTTCCGCCACTACGGCATCAGCGTCGCACTTCCGGGGACGGCTGCACTGGTAATTGGGCAGCACCTGCTTGGCCAGGTCGTCCCGGCCGTGGGTGCGTTCAACCGCTTCACCCCCGCATACCTGGTGCTGTTCATGGCCGGAGCTTCCGCCGCCTGGCTGGTGCAGCGACGGGAAGGCGGCCGGAACGCGCTCGTGTCAGCGGGGTTCTTGGGGACTGCCGCCGTGGTCTACTTCATCTACGCTGGCAGCGAGCGGACAGTGGAGACGTACTTCTGGGTCGACCTTCTGGTCGGATCAGCCACGGCCAGTCTTTTTGTAGCCTTGGGCCAAGGAAGGCTCCGCTGGCTGTGTACGTTCCTCTCATTGCGGCCGCTCGCTTTCCTGGGGTCGTTCGCCTTCAGCCTCTACCTCATCCACGCCCCTGTCCTGGCCATGCTAAATGCATACGTGGTCAAGCCGTCCGGGGTGGTAGGCATTGACAGTCTGCTTTTATTAGTCCTATTGGGCTGCCCGAGTTCCGTGGCTGTGGCCTACCTCTTCTTTTTCGTCTTCGAGCGTCCGTTCTTGACCATCCGAAGCTTCGGCCAACTCGCCAACGCCTTGCGTACGCCATTCGCTTCGTGGCCAAGGACGCGCATTCGCCACAGCTCCAAAGACGCGGCGCGGGCCTCTGCGACGCGCCCCTTGAAGGTGACTGAGCCATGAACAGAATGGTGGTGCTGACACCGTCCTTCTTGCCGGACTTTGAAAACTTCGTCCGCCTGCATGAGTCTGTTCTAAGGTTCACAGACGAATCTACGTGGCACCACGTCATCGTCCCTCAGCGCGACCTCACCACTTTCCAAAGCATCCACTCACCCCGGCTGCGTGTGTGGCCGGAATCGGGCTTCCTCCCAAACGGCTTTGTCGCAACCGACGGTCTGGCCGCCCTCCGACGCCGCCTGCCCATCCTTCCGAAAACAATAAACTGCAGCGCCATCAACCTCCGGCGGCCCTGGCCCCCAATCCGAGGTTGGATCCTGCAGCAGATTCTCAAACTCTCCGCGGCAACGCAATTGGTCTGCGACGCCGTCGTGATCATCGACTCTGATGTTGTCCTCATCCGGCCCATGGACGCTTCAACGTTCGTTCGCGGCGGCGCCGTCCGACTGTACGAGAAGCCGGACGCCGTAACAGCCGACCTTGATCGCCATTTGACGTGGACCAGGACGGCCTACGATCTTCTTGGGCTTCCTTGGTCCGATGAGGCAAGCTTTCCTGACTATGTAGGCGGCATAGTGTCATGGGACCCACTGTTGCTCGCCGCATGCCTCGAACGCGTCCAGGCCGTATCTGGAGCCGACTGGGCCACCACGGTGGCCAGACGGCTCCACGTCAGCGAATTCATCCTTTACGGAACCTATGTAAGAAACTTTGGAACCCCCGCTGCGCGATCATTTTCTGAGCCCCGGACGCTGTGCCACAGCTACTGGTCACCAACCCCTTTGACGCATGAGCAAGCAGATTCCTTCGCCGCTGGATACGACAAACGTGACCTCGCCGTTCATGTCCAATCAAACTCCGGAACCGCCACCGAAGTCATCGATCGGGTTGTCTCGGCGTTGGACGGGAGTGCGGCAAGATGAGTCTTCCCCCCACTTCGCCTCCCGAACCCTCTGGTCCGTCGCACGCAATCCTCAAATTGCTCCTACTTATTGTGTTGGTTTTACCCTCATACATGGTTATCGGCGCATTCGGCGCCAGCGGAAGCGCAGGACAACTTCTCGCACTGATAATTTTTGTCCTTTGGCTAATTGCCGCAGGATTCGGCCTTCACAACTCCATGCCGTATGGGCATCCCGGGCGTGCGGCTCTTCTGTTCTGGATTCTGGCGTCGTGCGCCAGTTATGCCGCCATGTTTGCCGGCTACAGCGGAAGCAACGATGAAGCAGGACGTGCTGCCGCAGACCGATGGCTGATCTTAGTTCTAGCCGGGGCCGGTATCACGCTGGTTACCACTGAATCAGTCCGGACCATAGCTTCGGTTAAGTCCGTTACGCGGTGGGTCATGGCCGGGGCGGCCTTTTGCTGCGTGGTGGCGCTCGTGCAGTTCTCATTCAAAATCAACCCTATGGAGTGGGTTGCATCCCTGATGGTCGGATTCGAGGACAACGGTTCGGGGACAGCCTTCCAAAGCCGGGAAGCGTTCATGCGGGTGGCCGGCACTACCATGCACCCTATTGAACTAGGCGTTGTGTGCTCCATGCTTTTGCCCCTGGCAGTGTGGTGGAGCCTGTTCGACTCCACCATCCGTCCTTGGCTGAGGTTCTCGGTCCCGGCTCTCCTCTTTGCCGGCAACGTCATCACGGTTTCCCGTACGGGCTTGACCGGGCTTGCGATCGCGGCGCTTATTCTCATCCCGTACCTCCCCAAACTGGCCCGCCGCTGGGCGTTTGTAGCTGTACCCTCTGGGATTGCTGCACTGTTCCTTTTTGTGCCCGGAATGGTCTCGACACTTTTTTCTTCAGCTACGGCCGGTTCGTCGGATTCGTCAATCACCTACAGAACTGATGACTATCCCCTTGCCTGGCAGTTGTTCTTTGAGCGGCCGTGGCTGGGCCTGGGCCCGGGGACGTGGATGCCCGTTGACATGAAGAATGTCTTCGACAATCAATACCTCCTGACAGTGGCGACCATGGGGGGAATCGGTCTTGTCGCCTTACTTGCCTATTTCCTTGCCCCGTTCTTCGCCAGCCTGACTGCAGCACATCACGCCAAGACCAGCGAGATCCGGGTACTGGGCGGGGCCGTCGGAGCTGCCATGCTCGTCGCTGCAGTCTCCGCGGGAACATTTGACGCACTGTCCTTCCAGACGTTCGCCCTCCTCTGTCCATTTTTCGTGGGTCTGAGCGGTGTGGTCTGGCTCATGGTCAAAAATGAACTGTCCGCGCCGCCAATGCCCGCGGAGTCGACGCCCTTCGGAGCAAAAGAAACGGGGAAGGAAGACCCATGGACCCATTAACAGTCCTAGTTACCCTCTGGCGGCACAAGTGGGCGGCGCTGCCGGTGGTTCTGCTGACTCTTGCCGCCTGCGTGTACGTTTACCTGTTTGCTCCGCGCACTTACGAGGCAACGGTGTCCTACGCCCTGACAGCGCCCGACGTTCCCTCCAGCTACGAACTGGAGCATGATGCCGAGCTCGCCAAGCTGAACTCGGACAATCCATATCTTCGCAGCAGCGACAGCTCACTCCTTGCCCAGGTAGTTATCACCAAGCTTTCTGACCCCGTCTATGTGGACCAACTCAAAGAAGCCGGGTTTGGAACAGACTTCAAGATCGCTCCAGTTGCAAGCCTGGGAATGGGACTGGTTACGGTCAGCGCCTCGTCGGAGTCCCCGGCGGATGCTGTCGAAACCGCAAAACTGGTGGGTGATCAATTCACCAGCACCCTGAACTCTGTCCAGAAAGTCAATGGGGCCGACGACCGCTACCTCTATTCGACCATCCTCGTGAGGGGCCCCGGACCGGCGAAAGAGCTTTTCTCGAGCCGCCTGCGATCACTAATCATGGTGGGGATTGCCGGTAGCGTACTTCTTTTCAGTGCGGTATCGGTGGCACGGTCCATCCGAATCAGGCGCGAGAGTAAGAGTCATGAAGGGACGCGGGCAAGGGTATTGGGAGCCTCTGAAGAAACGTCATCCATTGCGGCCGAGGCTGAGGCTGGCTCCGGCGGGTCCGCTCCCGCCCCCACCAGGAGGACAATGCGGGGGGCGCAAACGACTGCCATGGAGAATGGCTCCCTGAAAGCTGCGGCCGCGCAGGCTCCTGCCAGCGCCACCAACAATCCAGCCAACACTGCGGCGGCCCTGCCCAGCAGTGAGGTATCCCGCCTGGTGTCGGCTGGCGAAAAAACGCGCAGTTCCTGAGCATTCGACACAGATTGGCCGGAAGCCCGGACGTCTTCCTCGTCAGGGCTTCCGGCCGATCGCGTTGCCCATCAGAAGTCGATCAGACTCCGGCTGGTCAGCTAAGAGCAATGAAAAAGGGCTGGCCTCCCCTGGCATCCCGGCAGGAAGGCTGACCGGAACAAGAAACGCACTAGCGGCTTGAGATGTCGCGTTCCCAACTGACCCCACGGCGCGGAGCCATTCGCCCGGCAAGGGCGAATGCGGCATAGACGGCCGCGTCAACAGCTGAGCCAGGGTTTCGGATCGACAGTGCCAGTTGGCTTACTGTCCGGCCGGTTCGTGATCCGGCGACCTCACGCAACTCCGCATTCCCGCCGTACACCCGCCGGAGGATGGCAAGCAAACTCTTTGCGGACCGTGGCGTCCGAACGATGACTGGAGGACAGTCAAGTGTTGCTTTTTCGTTGTCCCTGTACAGACGATCAATGAAGCAATCATCAGCAGTCACTGCGGGAAACTCACCCAGGCGATCGTGGCCCTCAGCGCTAAGGCCATATACACCAGCGCCCCACATCGATTCAGATGACTGAGGCAAACGGTTTCGTGCCCGGTAGTAGGCACGAACCAGCCATGATGCACCCGTCGTGTCGTACCTGAAGGCCGGCCGAGCACACAGAATCGATGCGTCACCTGCAAGCCGTTCCAAAGTGGCACATAAAGCTTGGACCGGGATTTCAATGTCAGCATCTAGATACACCCTTGGCCACCTCGAGGCTGCTCGGTCGCCTGCGTTCAGGGCGGAAATCTTGGACGCCTCGGCAACTTCAATCACTTGAACGCCTCGAAATTGGCGCGCCAGTGACTCGGTCCCGTCAATGCAGCCGTTGCACGCAACTATGACTTCCACAGATCCACTGGCCAAAGGTTCCGCCAGCGCTTTCAACGTCCGCTCAATTACAGCTGCCTCGTTATGAGCGGGAATAATCACGGAACCACCAGGAATGCCGTCGTGGCGTCTCTCGTGACTCGGGTAGTGCACCGCTCGAGGGAGCCGCTCCCATGCCTTTTCCCGGCTCACCGCTGAGAGTACTTCCAGATGCCGTGGCAGAGGCGAACGCAGCAACGCAGACAGAACGACAGCGGCTCGGAAGGCCAGTGCGTAGCCACCGGGGTGAAATTTACGAACGTATCGGATCCGATTAGTTGCCATGAGGGCGTCCAAGGCGGGAGATGTTCCTGAACCTCCCCGGCAATGCACCATTTGGGCCCGTGGCTCGAACCAAACCTCGGCGCCTGCCTCACGGACTCGATGAAGGAAGTCGGTTTCTTCGGAGTACAGAAAGTAGTCTTCTTCCCAGTCCCCCACCAACTCGGTGATGTCAGGCCTGATCAGGAGGGCCGCACCCGTTGCCCAGTCGATTTTGTGGGCGTGAATGTAGCTTTCTGAATCAAAATCCATTTCGGACAACCAGCCCGGGCGCCCTGGGAGCCTGCTTCCCAGCAGCGCATCCCCGAAGGCCCTGGAAATGCTGGGCTCTCTGCGTAGCGATGGGTAGACCGTACCATCGTCGTTGAGCAATTGAGGCACCACCACACCTGACCGTGAAGAGGCCATCCTGTCCCGCAAGGCCCGGAGAGAACCCGGCACCACACGCATGTCCGGGTTGAGGACAAGATAGGCATCGGTGGTGCCCGCAATTGCCACGGCCGCATTGATTGCGGCCGCGTAACCTAGGTTTCCCCCCGTCGCGAAGGCGAAGACGTCCGGGTGGTCTTTCAGTGCCAACAGGGTGGACGGCGACGGCGAATTGTCCGCCACGATGACCTTGATTGATTGCTCCAGAGCCTCCGGTCTCAGGCTTTCGAGGAGGACAGGAATATCTGCTTCACTGTTGTAAGTGACCACGAGCACGGCAACATCCGTGTGATCATCCCGCGGCGAGAATTCTTGCACGCGAGGGGCGCTGGCGGCTGGCGATGGTTTACTCCGACCCGGAGCTGGACGACCCGGGCGGACAACGTCCACCGCACTGTTTTGGCGGCCGGCAGCGCTGCAGCGGCGGAGTTTGACGTAGGCTTCCGGCCCGTCCACGAGGTATCGATTGGCAAGTCGCCGTGGTTCCAGGGCGAGGCGCCATGCCCATTCAAAACCGAGATCCCGCACCGGGGTGGGAGCCCTCTGTACGTGACCTGCCAGGAAATCGACGACGGCGCCAAATGCCAGCATCACCCTTGCCCCTGCCAGGCGTCCGAACTCGGAAATCCAGAGTTCCTGCCGTGGCTTGCCGAGGCAAACCACCAGTATGTCCGTTCGGGACGCTGAAATCTCGGCCGCCAAGGCCAGGGAGGTTTGCGGATCTGCGAGCGAGCTTCGCTCGGGAGCCCACCAGCCGGCGACAGCCAGGTTGGGGTGCGCGGTCGCGAACCTGTTCCTGATAAGGGCATGCGCATCCGGGGTTCCACCCAGGAAGCCGACCCTCAGCCCTTTCGCCTCGGCAGCATCAAGTATTGGCCAGATCAGATCGCTCCCGGCGAGCCTCGGCCAACGCCGTTGGGTGATCCTCTCTGCCTGCGATACCAGCGGCGCTCCGTCGAGGAGGGTGAGCCATTCGACGGAGGCCGGCTGTTCCAGCGTGTCCGCCCAGCGGTTGCCCTCGCCAAAATGCTTGATGTGGTCAAGGTTGGCTGACGCGACGCCGAGCGGCACCGGTCCGCCCCGTGTGGCCCGTTCAACAATGCAGTCCACCGCTTCCTCGAAGTCCAAAAGCCGGACCTGTGTGCCGCCGAGAGTCACCCACTCACCAGCGGTGAGCTGCGTCGCGGGAGAGGTTTCCGGAGTGAGCACAGGTCGATGACGGGCTGGCCGGAGCAGGGCAGTCGGCTGCACGAAGCTTCGGAGGGAACCTGTCAGTGTCATGGGGCCTAACCTTTCGATGGAATGCCGGTTAAGGTGAAGACGGAACCCGGAGGAGCCGTGTAGCGGACAGTCCCGTGCTCCATGAAGGCGTTCTCGCCGGATTGCATGTTCCGGACGGCATCGGTGACGCTGCTCGAAAGCTCGACGGTTTGGACAAGTCCGGGCGCCTGAAGGACTGCCTCCACGGGCTGGTCGGACGAGTTCTGACCGAAGAAGGTGATCCGGCCAGAAGCCTTGTCGCGGAAGGCCACCACGCGGACTGCTTCCTGGTCGGATGACGCCGCCGAACGCACCGAATTTCGGGGCGTGTGCAGTATTAATTGCTGGAGGATGAAATACGTCTTGCGCGGGCTGTAGGTCCGGCTCCTGGGGTCGTAGGCCAACAGCCCCCAATAACCCATGCTTTCGTGATGCTCGTAATAGCCGTCCCAGGCGTCGTACTGCTGCAGGCCAGATGCTCCTTGTTCCAGGAGATCGATCACATGCTCGGCGGTTGTGGCTGCGGAAGTCCAGTCCGTGGGGTTTGGTGATCCGGAATCGCAGCCTGGACACGGACCGGAGAATTCGGTGACCCAGAAATCAAGCCCCTTGTTCGTTGCCCGCTGCAAGGCATCGTTGGCTCCAGCCGCGTCACCGTCGTACGTGTGGATACCGAAGTGCGCCAGGCGCGCCATCACCAGTGGGTCCTTGGCTAACTCCGGAAGATACTCCTCGACCCCCTTCGGCGCAGAGGCCGTATCTGGTCCCACAAGACGGATGTCAGCAAGGCCCAGCCCGTCCAGTCGAACAATGAGTTTGTGGAGCAACCGAACGTACTGCTCAGGCCCCACTTGGGGTCCCTCAATGCCGTTCCAGTCTGTCTCGTTCATGGGCCCTAGCAGCTTGAAATCAAGTCCCCGGACGGTGCGGCCGTAGGCAACCATGGACGAAATCATTCGGACCCATTGGTCTTCGCGGGCCTCGTCGATCCGGTTGCCGCCCATCCAATCAGGGACACCACCCATGACGTTGACCATGACCTGCTGGCCAGGCTTGGAGTTGATGTACTGGACGGTCTCCCACAGGTCCGTCATCTTTCCGCTCTCGTAAATGGATGAGTAGCGACCCCAGTCGATAATCTCGGGACTGTCTGGATTTTCTGCAGCTTCCCAGTCCGCTTTGTCGATGATCACCCTCCACGTGACTTCACCCAGTTCGGCGATCCGGTCGATAGCAGGCCGCAGCTCTCCGTTGTTCCAGCTGTGAACGTTGGCATTGACTCCCAGTCCCGAGATCACTTGGTACTCAAAGCGTTGACTGGGTGTGGTCGTGGCCGGATCCGAGGAAGCCTGGACGGATCCCGATGATTCAGGTCGTGGAGCGACACCGTTGCCTGCGTTTGAACACGCTGCGGCGAACAGCATCACGCATCCCAGCGCGGCGGTGACGATTCTCGCTAGTCGACTCATGGGATGTGCCCGTCCGGTTTGCATCCGGTCACGAACGATTGAAAACGACGTCGACCCAGTAGTTGGTGCTTCGGAAACTGTCGGTCGGGAAGCCTGCCGTGCCATAGCGGTAGACGCCGTTGGCTCCGTCCACACCACTGGCGAGACCATGAAGAGGAGGGCTGTCAGCTGAACTGTTGAAGTAGTCCCTGGTTGATGAATAGAACCCGGCAGGCGCGTGGTACGACACGATGTATGTGGTGTTGGCTGTGATGGGTACGGGCGTCGAGAACATGGCTTGTTGCCAGCCCGAGTTCGTTTCACCCGCGAATGTGACGGCCGCGAGCAGGGTTCCCGTAGACGACCACAGGTGCCCCACGTGTGTCCCCGTGTTTGAGCTGCCCTTGAAGAACCGGACGCCGGCCACCGTGCCGGCAACATCCGAGCGGAACTTCATCCCGACTTCTGTAGCCTTGCGATCGTTGGTGTTCGCGGTGACGGGGACAGCCGACGGACTAAAGACGCTGCATGGGCATGCTGAGGGGGCTGCTTTCGTAGTAAAACTCCACGAGAAGGGGGAGCTCATTGCCGCACCGGAAGAATTCGTAGCGCCGCTCACGGTCGCCGTATACGTCGCACTGAACGCGAGCGCCGCGGCCGGGGAGAATGTGGATGTATTGGTCAGGGAATCGTACGCCGCCGATCCAACCACCGCAGTTCCTGCTGCGTCCTTGAGTGTGAATATCACCGACGCGGCAGTGACTGCCTGGTTGAACGTAGCCGAGGGCTTCACTGTCTCTGATATGGCCGTCGCGTTGTTGGCGGGTGAAACGGCGGTCACGGCCGGGGCTGTTCCTGGCGTGCTGGCGCTGAATACCACGTCCACCCAATAGTTGGTCCCGTTGAAGCTGTCCGTGGGGAAGGCGGTTGCGCCATACCGGTAAACGCCATTAGGGCCGTCGTCCCCATTGGCCAGGCCATGCAGCGGGGCACGGTCAGCGGAGGACGAGAAGTATCCGCTGCTTGATGAGTAGTAGCCCTCTGGAGCGTAGTAGGACACAACGTAGGTGGTGCCAGCGGCTATAGGAACTGGTGATGAGAAGAGTGCCTGCTGCCAGCCTGTTGCCGACTCTCCGGCGAAGGTAACCGAAGCCAGGAGTGTACCTGTTGCGGACCAAAGGTGACCTGTGTGCGTTCCCGTGTTCGAGCTGCTCTTGTAGAAGCGCACGCCCGAAACCGTCCCGGCTGTATCCGAACGGAACTTCATGCCCAGCTCCACGGCATTCTCGTCCTCGGTCGAAACCGTTGCAGGGACGGCGTCTGCACTGAAAACAGTGCATGGGCACACGGCGGGAACTGCGGCTGTTGTAAAGGACCACGTGTAAGGCGAACTCATGCTTTGCCCGGTTGTATTCGTCGCACCGCTGACCGTTGCCGTATAGGTGGTGCTGTAGGAGAGTGCAGAACTGGCGGTGAAGGTGGCCGTTGTTGATGCAGCGTCGTATGCGACCGTCCCTGAAACTGCCGCGTTTGCTGCGTCCTTCAAGGTGAAGACCACCGACGAAGCCGTTACTGCCTGGTTGAAAGTTGCGGACGGCTTTTCTGTCACGGCAACGGCCGTAGCGTTATTTGCCGGTGTGGACGATGAGACAGCGGGAAGCAGGGCCGCAGCAGTGGTCGTAAACGTCCATGAGTATGGGGCACCCATGGTCTGTCCGTTGGAGTTCGTGGCACCGCTGACTGTTGCCGTGTAGGCGGTGTTGTACGACAGAGTAGCCGTCGGCGAGAACGTTGCCGTGTTGGTGGCCGAATCATAGGCCGTAGCCCCCGGCACCGTGGCGTTCGCTGCGTCCTTCAGGGTGAAGACCACGGAGGATGCGCCTACTGCCTGGTTAAAGGCCGCTGTTGGTTTGACGGCCACGGGAACCCCGGTGGCATTGTTTGCTGGCGTCACGGTGGTCACGCCAGGCGCCGCTCCGGTGGGTGTCGTACCAAAGACAACGTCCACCCAATAGTTGGTGTTGTTATAGCTGTCGGTTGGGAACGCCGACCCACCATATCGGTAGACACCGTTTGGTCCGTCAGTCCCGCTTGCCAACCCATGAAGGGGCGCCCTGTCAGCGGCGCTGCCGAAATATCCGCTATTGGCCGCGTAGTGCCCATTTGGTGCATGGTAGGAAACCACGTAGGTGGTGTTTGCCGTAATGCTGACGCTAGTGGAGAAGTTAGCTTGCTGCCAGCCGGTTGCCGTCTCGCCCGCAAACGTAACGGATGCAAGCAACGTCCCGGTTCCGGACCAAAGGTGACCGGTATGGGTTCCGGTGTTGGATGTCCCCTTATAGAACCGGACGCCCGTCACTGTGCCGGCTACGTCTGAGCGGAACTTCATGCCCACTTCCACAGCGTTGATATCGCTTTCCGCGGCGATTGCCGGAACTGACGTGGGACTGAACACAGTGCAGGGACATGACTCCGGCGCGGCAGCCGTGGAAAATGTCCATGAGTATGGCGCGGTCATGGACTGGCCGGATGCATTCGTGGCGCCGCTCACGGTTGCCGTGTAGCTGGTGGTGTATCCCAAGGCGGCTGCCGGAGTAAACGTCGCAGTGTTGGACGCAGTGTCGTAGGCCGTTGAGCCGGCGACTGAGGATCCGGCAGCATCCTTCAAGACGAAGACAACAGAGGAGCCAGTAACCGCTTGGTTGAACGTCGCCGCCGGCCTTGCTCCCACCGCCACACCCGATGCGTTGTTCGTTGGTGATACTGAGGCAACAGCGGGCGCCACCGGGGCAGCCGCAGTAGTGAACGTCCACGAATACGGTGCGCCCATTGTCTGGCCGCTGGAACTCGCTGCGCCGCTGACGGTAGCCGTATACGCCGTTCCGTACGCCAACGCACTCGTCGGTGTGAAAGTCGAGCTGTTTGTCGCTGAGTCATATGCGGCTGAACCGGCCACTGATGCTCCAGCGGCGGTCTTCAGTGCGAAGACCACCGAACTGCCTGTTACCGACTGGTTGAAAGTCACCGATGGTTTAACAGTCAGGGCCACGCCCGAGGCACCTGCCGCGGGAGACACCGATGAGACTGCCGGAGCGACTGTCCCTGACGGCGCAAACAAAGCGTCGACCCAGTAGTACTCGGCGTCGTAGATCTGATCAGGGAACCCTGATGTGGAACCGTAGCGGTAGAAACCGTTGGGGGACTCCGGCACGCTCCGCGTGAAGTGAAGGGGGGCGCTATCTGTAAGGTTCATACCGCCGGAAGGCGACGGGTTGTTGTAGAAGTAGCCAGCGTCCTGAGCGTAGTGGCCTTGCGGCGCGAAGTACGAGACAACGTAGGGGGTGTTGGCCGCGATGGCCAGCGGCGGCGACAACGTGGCTGTTTGCCACCCTGTGGCGGTCTCCCCTGTGAATGTCGCGCTGGCGAGTCTCTGGCCTGTGGCGCTCCAAACGCTGCCGATATGCGTCCCGGTGTTCTTCGTTGACTTATAGAAACGGACCCCACTAATTGTGCCGGCGACATCGGAAGTGAACTTCGCACCGACCTCTATTGAGTTAATGTCGTTAGCGTCAGGAATCGCCGGAGCGACATTTCCTCCGATAATCGAGCACGGGCAGGCAATACTCACAGGTGCGCCAGCTGATCCCGACTCAAGGTTGCCGCTGTCATCAACTGCCCGGGACCGCAGCACCGACGTCGGACTTCCGTGGGCATTCCAGGTGAATGTCCAGTTCGTGGTCCCGTTCGCGCGGCGCCAAGTGGCGCCACCGTCAGTGGATACCTCGACCCCGGCCACCACGCCGCCAACGTCGGATGCAGTTCCGGAAATAGTGACGATCGTGCCGTCGGCAATGGTCGCGCTCGCGGCGGGGGAGGTAACTGTTGAGATCGGCGATGTGCCATCGGTTGAGGGTTGAGCGGGGGTCAGACTGCCCATGAGGCTCACGGGTTGCGTCCCCATATCGGCGAAGAGGTTTACCGTGGCCTGCTGCATATTCCGGTCCACGGCCTTGCCGGTGGTGAACGGGTCCAGGCCCCACGACCACTGGACGGTACCGGCCCCAAAGACGAGTGCCCCACTGGGGGCCTTATACATAGTGAGGTTGTGGGTAGCTGTCCCGCCCTGTTGGGTAGAGGAGCCGTAGTCGGTAAAGATCTCGGCCGAAGTGCTTGTGGTTTGGGACAGGCGGAAGGCACCCGGCGGCCTGAAGCCGTTATCCGCGTCAATGTCCCATTCGTAACCCAGCGTTCCGACGCCGGCGCCAAGGGTCGCCGATGCCCCCGCAGCCAAGCTTGGTATGGATGTCCCGCGCCACAGCCGGAGCTGCTTATACGCAGCCGGAACAACGATGTCTGTAGTACCCGAGTTGACCACAAAGTACTGCCCGGTCAGGGAGTTCTCCGCATTGCCTCCCCCGGTTGCCGTCCCGAACCGCGGATCACGCCAGGTCCCGGTCCACGCCACCGGATCGGTCTGCGTGTAGAAGTGGGTGTCCTTGTAAGAAACTAGTGTCCGGCCAGCGGTGTTGCTTCCGTCAGCGCTTGGCTCCCATCGTGTCTTCCAGAACATTTCGTTGCCGCTGAAGAAGGCAAGGTGCACGCCGGCGTCGCGTGCTGCCTCGACATTGGCGCGCTGATCTGCGGACCAGTATTCGTCATGGCCTACTGACAGGAATGTCTTGTGGTTCAGCAGCAGCGGTGCCTTGGTCGAGACGTCAAGACCGCTCATGTAGCTCACGTCGTAGCCGTTGGCTTCCATAAAGCGGATCATCGGGTACTCGGCATACATCAGCCAGCTTCGGCCTTGATCATCAGCGGCTGAGTTGAAGGGCCGGTTGTACGACACTTTGTACGCCGCCTTATAGGCAAGCGGAGTACCTGGCGGGCAAGCGACGGTGCACTGGTAGAGGCTGTTCCCGCCGTAGGTGTTGTAGGCCTGCCACGTTGTATCCGATGTCTGAAACAGCATGTCGGAATGTGCCGCATCATCGCGGACAACAAAAGGAATGACACTGGCGGCGCTGTTGTCCGTCCGGACGAGCCGCGCGAGATAGACGCCTGAAACGGCTGACGCCGGCACCGGCCATGACGCGGATACAGCCC
>JBKKDH010000390.1:0-4973 GCA_046708445.1 Arthrobacter sp. | reverse complement strand
CACCGTTAGGAACACAACATCATGCCGCTGGAGTGCACGCTGGTACGCAGCCCGGGAACGGGGCTGGCCCAGCCACCTTTGGAACTCACGGTGGACGCGTCCGTTGGGACGGGCGGTGCGGAACTTCAGGCAGAGCTGGAAGCCGGATTCGGTACCGGCACCCTGTCTGTGGACGGCGTGCACCTCTCCTCCCTGACAGTCGGCAAGCCGCCGCTGGTGAACGGAGCGGTGATAGTCGACGGCGGTACGGGTAGCCCCGGCCACAGGCCACGGCGCGTCTCCAGTTTGCCGGCACCGCTCGCCATGGCAGTCCATAGCGGCGCCGGCGCCGGGACGGTAGTTCCCCTGAGGCGCGGAACCTACACCATCGGACGAAGCGGCGCGGACATAGTCGTCCCGGATCCTGAACTGTCGAGGCAACATGCCCGCCTGCTGGTTTCGGACACTGCCATCACCATCGAGGACCTTGGCAGTGCCAACGGCACGGAGGTCGACGGCGAGTGTGTGCGAAATACGGTGATAGCCACCGGATCCACCATCCGCTGCGGCAACTCCACCATGTCGCTGGTCTTTACGGATCCGGCGGGCCTGAAATTGGAAGACGCAGGGGCAGACGTGCAGGAGCCGCTTGTGATCAACCGGCCCGTGGAGTCCGGAAACCGTACCGCCCTTGTGCTGACGGCCGGCCTCCCGCTGGCCATCGGCGTGGGGCTGGCCGTCATGACCGGCATGTGGATGTTCCTCGCTTTCACGGCGGTATCTGCTATCTCCGTTCTGGTGCCGATTCTCTCCGGAAGGCGCCAGCGCAAAGACTTGGCCACAGCGGTGGCAAGCGCACTCCGCCACGACCAGGACCGCCGTCGACGCGCCGGTCCGCCGCTTTCCGAGCTGGTCCTCGCCTGCAGCCTGCCGTCCGGCATGTCGCGTGAGCAGACTGCCGGCCAGCAACGGATCTGGTTACGCCTGGGGCTGGCGGTCCAACCGGCAAATGTCCGGTTCGAGCCGGCCGCACCGGACCTGAAAAACCCGTCGGCCGGAGTGGTGCCGCTGACCCTTGATCCCGCCCGCCCCATCACCACCGTCAGCGGCCCAAACGAGACCCTCGAAGGTCTTATGCGGTCACTCATCATGCAACTGGCTGGTTATCCGAGGGCTGCATACACGCGCGTTGTGGTGCACGGTCCCGCCGCACAGCTTCCACTCAGCGCCCGATTTCTGTCCGATGTCACGCTGACAGCCACAGCTGCCGCGGCAACTGCCGTGCTGGCACGGGAGTGCAGTCCACCAAAAACACCCGGTGTGCTTCTGGTCGTCGACGCAGGCGACTCGGACGACGGCGAAATCATCGCGCTCGCGGTCGAAAACCACTGGCAGGTCATCCAGTTCCGCTCCCGGCCCGTCATGAAGGCGCCGGCCGACATCGAGCTGGACGACCGTGTGGCCGAGTTGCAGGGACCGGGCAGCCCAACGCGCTTTGTGCCGGACCTCGCTCCCGTTGACGTCTTCAACCGCTTTTGCCGCCTGCACGCCCGCAACGCCGCCCCGCTGGCCGGCAGTGAGATGCTGGTGCCGGAATCCTGCCTTCTCCGGGACCTGCTAAACCCCGGCAGTTCTGAAACGAAGGCCCGGTGGGCAGAATCCCGCCATCGGCCCGGGCTCGCCGCGCCAATTGGCCAGGCCGCCTACGGTGAACGCGTGCTGGATCTCCAAAGTGACGGACCTCATTTACTGGTCGCCGGGACCACCGGGTCGGGAAAATCGGAACTCCTGCGCAGCTTAACTACCGCTTTAGCCCTCTGTTACCCGCCGGACCGCATTAATTTCCTCTTTGTGGACTTCAAAGGCGGCTCGGGGCTGGGACCCCTGCTGGGCCTTCCGCACTGCGTGGGAATGCTGACAGATCTGGCAAGTCACGAGCTTGAGCGGTCGCTGGTATCGCTTCGGGCCGAAATCCGGCTCCGCGAGGAACTGCTGGCATCCGTCAAGGCACCCGATCTGGCGTCGTATCGCGCCTCACGGACAGATGTGGATCCTGTGCTTCCCCATCTTGTTGTGGTCATCGATGAGTTCCGGATGCTGGTTGACCAGGCGCCCGCGGCCCTGACGGAACTCATGAGGATCGCCGCTATCGGGCGCTCGTTGGGCATCCACCTGATCATGGCAACGCAGCGGCCGCAGGGGGCCCTGACAGCGGATATCCGCGCAAACGTGACAACGAGCATTGCCCTCCGCGTCCAATCCGATATGGAGTCGATGGACATCATCAGGTCCAAGGCCGCGTCGGGCATAAGCGTGAAGACACCGGGAAGGGCATTCCTTGTGCGCGGCACTGAAGAACCGGTCGAGTTCCAGGCGGCGTCCATGACGGAACCGGCACAAGGGAGTACTCCGGACGGGGTCCGCGTCCGTCTTGCATCTGAATCGCTCCAATACCCCGCCGGAGAAGGTGCCCCGGCCAATCACCGCGAGGACCTGACCCCGGCGATTGCTGCCGCGCCTTTGGTCGGCATGATGTCCTGCCTCTGGGACGTCCTGAAAGGACAGCCGGCAAGGCCACCGGTCGCGCCGCCACTCCCCTGCACCCTGGAACGACCTCTGGAGTCAGCCGCCCCCGCTGTTGGCGCGGCCCAGCTGTCCCGGACCAGCGCCCCACTGGACTGGGCCATACGCCTGGGCCTCATGGATCTTCCCGACGAGCAGCGGACAGCACCCCTCGACTGGCTTCCCGCCGAACACGGGCACCTGGGGCTCGTTGGGGCGCCTGAGGCAGGAGTGCCCGAGGCGCTGGCGGTTGCAGTCAGCGGACTCGCGTCGCATTCGTCCGAGGCGCATTTCTACATACTCGACGCGGACGGTTCCCTGGACGGCATCGAGTCGAGCGTCCGCCTTGGCGCTAGAGCTGGTCCGCACGACCTCCGGCGTGCCGTTCGGATACTGGAACGCCTCAAACAGGAACTGTCACGGCGACTGATGGGCTCCGCTGACGGTCACCGGACTCCCCTGCTGCTGGTCATCGCGGGATGGGGAACGTGGGCCTCATCCTTCAGGTCGGGGCCGCTGGCGTGGGCGGAAGACCTGGTCCACGACCTTCTCCGGGACGGCGGCCGCGCAGGAATCATTGTCGCCATTTCAGGACAACGCGAGCTGGTGACCGCGAGGTTCTACGCGTCGGTGCCTAACCGTGTCTATTTTCCGTGTGGCGCGAACGACGACAGTCGCCTTGCATGGCCGAAGATGCCGGCCACGGCTCCGGTCCCTGGCAGGGCGGTGGCCTTCGGACCGGTGTCGGCAGGCAAACCTGCCGTGTGCCAGTTCTATGCCCGGCGCGGCGACGAAGAATCTGCGTGGACTGCCGTCGTGAAAGCTGGGGGCGATTCAGTCATCAGGCGGCCCTTCCGAGTGGATCCGCTGCCTACGAAAGTATCGGCGGAGGAACTCATGGCACGAGGAATGCCGGACGAGGACGCGACATCCAGCTTTGTGGAGGCCCGGGCTCCGCGGACTGCTGCCGCGCTGTCCGGCCCACGGGCCTTCGTCATTGGCCTGGGCGGCGACGAGTTGGCCCCGGTTTCACTCCGGATTCCGGCCGGTGGAGTCTTCGCCGTGCTCGGTGGGAGTGGTGGCGGCAAGACCAACTTTCTGCACCTGTTACCGGCGCTGAACAGAGAGTCAGCTCCGTGGCTGGCGCCGGATGCGGGTGTCGGACCATGCGAATACTGGTCGGGTGTGCTTCGGAAGGCTGCTGCTGGCACTTTGGACCGGCACGCCATAGCGCTGGTTGATGATGCAGATCTGCTCCCACAGTCAGCACACCAGGATCTTGCAGATCTCAACGGCAGGGGAATCAGCGTGGTCTTTACCGCAGGCTACAGTCCGCTGCTGGTCCAGCGAGTGCCCTTGGCGCTGAGCGCCCGGGGCGCTGGGAACGGGCTGCTGATCGCGCCACGGAGCGTCATGGACGGCGACCTGTTTGGAACGAGGTTCGAGGTGGAGCCCAGTCCGCCCCCGGGTCGGAGCATCCTGATAGCAAACGGCCGGCCGCTTTCGATCCAGCTGGGCTGGTTGCGGCATGCAGCGAAAAGTGGGAGCCTGGCGCGTCAGAGGGCCGGCGCGGAACCGCCCGTCCTTGACGCATAAGTGACAACCCGCTTGTCGAAGAGGAGCACAATCACCAGGGCCGCCGGGACGAGCATGGCAAGCCCGGCCCCCACAAGGCCCCCGGTCAGCGTTGGAAATCCGATGGTCAGGACGAAGAGCTGGGCCACTAAGGTAGCCGCCCGCGTCCAGCGGTAGCCGCGGAACAGGAAATGACCCACCGCATAGAGCCACGCCGCAAAGGCGAGGAGCAGGGCTAAGGTGAATACGGCTCCCCAGAACGACAGGACAGGAGCACCGGTCGCGAGCTCGTATCCGTACCAGGCAGCTGCGGCGAGCAGAGCGGTGGCTTCAGCTGCGACGATTGAAGCGATGACCGTGATGGCGCGCGGACGCCCGGCTGCCTGTCCAGGTTCTTGAGCATTGCGGTCAGGTTCGTAGCCATTGTGCGGCCCGGATCCGTCTGGAGTGGGGTCAGGGGACGCGTTCGAGGGGGGTACCGGGGGTCTTGACACACTGGCACCCTACCGGACATAGTCGGACAGTGGTGAGGGCCACCAGCACCGATGTGATGTATCGCTCAGCTTTCCGGGGATTTCAAGCCTAATTACCCCTTGTTTACACAGCGTTAACATGACAGGCTTAATTCAGATGACCAAGGGGCCCGCAGGGCCCCTTTCCTTTGTAGCTCCTAGTGAATAATTTCACAAAGAGCTCTTCCCAGAAATGGAGCAACTGATCAGCATGGATTGGCGTAACCGCGCAGCGTGCCTTGACAAGGACCCGGAACTGTTTTTCCCGGTCGGAAACACGGGCCCTGCCCTCCTCCAGATCGAGGAAGCCAAAAGCGTTTGCCGCCGCTGCCCCGTTGTTGATAC
>JBKKDH010000389.1:0-5375 GCA_046708445.1 Arthrobacter sp. | reverse complement strand
TCGGACGCGTTTCCACCTGTCAGTTCCTGCTCGTCCGCAACCATCCCAGCAGGCTACTGGAGTTTTTCCGTCCCTGCCTTCTGGTCGTGGACCAGCTGACCTTCAACGGCGCCACCATCGAAACCGGCACCGCCTCATACCGCCTCGCCAAATTCAAATTCTTGCTTGTGTGGCACGGACTTAAATAGCACTTCTGCAGCTACAAAGGGGCAACGGCGTCCATTTACCAGTAGCTTCCGAAAATGGTCTGGATGTAGATCAGCATCAGGATGTACCCGACAGTGCACAGCAAAACGTACGGCCATCGCGTGTGGGCCTGTTCCGCCAACGGTTTACCCCGCTTTCCTTGCGGGCGAAACAGGAGCACGTAGAGGCTGAGGGGACGCCACCGGTATATGGCAAGCGATACCGCCACGAAGAGCGCCGAAAGGTACGTCAGCGCCGTTGTGCCCTGGAAGTTTGTCAGAGGCGGAAGAGCAAGGGCTATGGCTATGGCGCATCCGTGGAGCACAAGGTTCACCTTTCCTAAGAACCGGTGAATGGGGAATCCCGGGCGGATGATCGTGGGAAGTTTGAATTGCCCGGAATAGCCCACGGCGTAGCCCACAATGACGATGTAAGAAACGATCAGGAGCCTGATCAATCGCAAGATTTTCCACGGGATGTCACAGAAACAGCGGCCGGTGGGCCCATGACGGCTGCGGTTACGCCGAATAGCCGACGTCTTTTCATATCTCCCCCACACCCAAAGTCCAACGGTTTTGCCAGCATAGGACATCATCTGGCACTGAGCTGTTTCAGAAGCGTCCTTTTGATGCCAACGCCGGGAGAATTCCCGGATATGGAGATCCGCCCGACTCAGCGGAACCGCGCAACCGCCACGCTATGGACCGGCTGAATGGCCTAGTCATGAAGCGTCCGCCGCACCGGGCAGATTAGAGTGCGCATTTGGTGGCCCAGGTCAGCAAGGCTGTGGGTGGTCTTGATCAGGCCGTCTCAGTGAAGGTCGTGCCGTGAGCTGCCCTGGTTCTAGGGCTTTCTGAACAGTGCCGCCCGTGGCTTAGCGTCAAATCTGAAGCGTCCGTAATTCGAAATCGGTCGGAATGGAGACTTTGGCGAGAATCCAGTTGGAACCCTTGGGTGCTCGTAGCACGGCGTTCCCCCTACCGTCCGCGACGAGCCACATCCGGAGGCGAGACCCTTTCTCTGGTTCCAGTCCTTCAGGTCTGCGCCCATTACAGCGGACCAACAGCTTGCGCCCTTTGCCTACGGAGTCGGTAACCAGCATGACGAATGACTCGGGTCCGTCGTACATCCATTCACCAGTGACTAGACCTTCAACTTCATGCCATGGCCGGTTCCGCGTGAGGCGCTTGACCAGTCCGTATCTTCTAGTGCTCCACAGCATGACTCCGAAGGCCATGGTGGTTGCGCCAAGTCCGATGAGGAAAGTCAACCCTGATAATTGGCTCAGGTAGTGGTCGTGGCCCAGAATCCTGACGCCGTTGCCGTCGGCGTCAATGAGCAATATGACCTGTTCGTTTGGCGCAGGCATCCTCCGGCAAGGAGTTGGTGCCTTTACGAGAGCCGTCTTTGGGTCCGTCCCCACTGTGAAAGCGAGAAAGACGTCACAGTGGGGACCGCCTCTCGACTCCACAAATTCGCTGGTGCTTAGAACCACGGCACTCATGGGGCGAAACTCTCCCCAGAATGGTTTCGATGCCAAGGAAAAAAGGATGGCTGACACAAAAAGCGTCAAGACCAAAACGGCGGCGTATTTTATGGACTTGGCCCGCATATTGCGCTTCCGGGGCAGTGTATTCCACGCCGGGTATTCCCCGGCGGGTTTAAGTATGGGCAGCCGGAGTCCGTCCGTGAGTTGAAAATCGTCCGGCCGCATCAATCCCCCAGTGCTCGGTGCGCATCATTTTACGGGCAAGCACGAAAGCTCCCTCGGAATGCGCCAGCGGATTCCTCGACTGCCGTACGGAAACGGAGCCGGCAGGCCGCGTCAGCATAGCTGCTAAGGATGCAGGGCTTAGCCTCGTTGCATGAGAAGAATCTGCCAGGCGATGCTGGCTGCGGTAAGCATCGCCGCAACCGCCGCCTGCGCTTATGAGAATGAGTCACCGTGTCGGGAGTTCGAAACCGCCTAAAACGCGGAGGTAAGCGGAGCCGCTCCGGCAGAGGGCGGGAACACATTCGCAACACGCTTCCAATTACTGAGCCGCAGCGCTGCAACTGCCGCGAAGGATGCCATGGGTGACACCAAGTCCTTACTGAGCGAGATATTCATCCAGGAGATGAAGTACGATCGTGCTCTCCGTGAAGGCGCAGTGGACTCTACGACAAACGACATTAGGGCCCAATTCCGCAGTGCTGTCAGCGACTTGGAAAGGGTCTGCGAGAGCGAAGGGTACCCGCTTGATCTGACGGCCGAACAGGGTCAAGTGATCGCCGAACGCCTCGACCGCCGCGTTGATCGGGCACCTCGGACCGAAAAGTGCTTGCTATCTACTTCCGCCAGCTATTACCGTCGCGGCAGGCGGTTGCAATCCACAAAGCGGAAGGCATTTCATGCTGAAGGAAGTCGCTGAGGGCGTTCTGGTTCACGAGAGCGAGTTCATCCAGAGTAATTCCGTTGTGGTGCAGGGCCGGGATGGTGTGTTGCTCATCGACCCCGGCATAACGCGCGACGAGATGGCGGGCCTCGCGAACGACCTTCGCGGGCTGGGCCAGTCCGTCGTGGCAGGCTTCTCGACGCATCCTGACTGGGACCACGTGCTCTGGCACCCCAACTTCGGCGACCCACCGCGCTACGGTACAGCCCGCTGCGCGGCCTCCATCCACGACGTGCTCTCCCGCGCGAACTGGCAGGACCTCATCGCCGAAGGGCTTCCGCCGGAGTACGCCGAGGAGATCCCGATGGAACTGCTCGGTCTCATTACCGGCCTGCCTGGCGGGGCTGCACAGATTCCTTGGGATGGCCCCAGGGTCCGGATCATCGAGCACCAGGCCCATGCCCCAGGCCACGCGGCGCTAATGATCGATGAGGGCCGCGTCCTCGTCGCCGGCGACATGCTTTCTGACATCCTGATGCCCTTCCTCGACCTGGAGGCCGCGGATCCACTCGGGGACTACCTCGAAGCGCTGCGGCTGTTCGAGAACGTGGCAGACGACGTCGACACCGTCATCCCCGGTCACGGCTCAGTCGGCGGAGCTGGGCAACTACGAGCACGAATCAAACAGGATCAGGCGTACGTGTTGGACCTGCGAGACGGCGGTGTTACCGACGACCCGCGGGTCGGCCCGTCGGCCACGTTGGATTGGCTGCCCGACGTGCATGGATGGCAACTCCAGCGGCTCGCTGAACGAGAGCAGAAATAGCGGTCGGACCCCCGGCCTGCCACAGGACCCTCGACGATCAGTCCCCGAGGACGCGGCGCTTGGCAGCGCTGAATTCCGCATCAGAAAGCGCGCCTCTCGCATGCAGGTCTGCCAGGAGGGCGAGTTCTGAGGCCAAGGATTTCTCGACTCGTGTCTTGCCGACTGTTACATGATGCCTGCCGGTGCGGGCCTGAGTTGGCGTTCGCGCCACCTTCTGCCTCTGTGACGACCTCTTGAAAGCGAAGGCGGTTAGCAGAGTGACGGTGAGGACTCCCAGCGCGATTCCCACCGGAGCGCGGAAGGGCTCCGTTGCGTTTGCCAGGACGGCAATAACCGCCGCGGACGCAACTGCATACAACCCAGCTATCCGAAACGACCTCCCGCTGATGCTGAACGCGAAAGTGTACCCGCCGGCGTCGTTCGGAACGGCATGTTCATTCATCTGCCGAGAATAGCCCCGCAGACGCTCATTGAGAATCCCGGAAGTGATGCGCATCAGAAGACACCGCCTGAAACTACGCACTGTCACCCCCTGCCTGTACACTCAAGGTATCGAACATATATTCGAATAAAGGTGTGTTGTGGGCGTTGTTGTCGGTCCCCGTGTGATAGATGCGGGCCTCTCCTTGCGGCTGGTGCTGATATCCCCGGTAGCGGTTGCCGCGGGCTACCCCTCACCCGCCCAGGACTATTTCGACGGCCGGATCGACCTCAACGCACACCTCATCAAGGACATCACCAGCACCTTCGTTGTCCGCGTGACCGGTGACTCGATGGAACGGGCAGGGATCAGCGACGGCGACGAACTCATCGTCAACCGGGCGCTGGAACCCAAGGACGGCTCCGTGGTCATCGCCGTCCTCGACGGCGAACTGACCGTCAAGCGGCTGCGGATCACCGCCACCGGTGTGGTGCTGCAGGCGGAGAACCCCCGCTATCCGGACATCCGTGTCCCCAGCCTCAGCGAGCTCACTATCTGGGGCGTGGCCACCAGGTGCCTCCACCATGTCTAGCCCGCGGAAGTACAGTGCGTGGGCCCGTTCAGAGGAGCCGCACCATGCGGATCTCGCGCACGCCGTCGTCCACATTCACGGTCCCGTCCGGCACGAACCCGTGCTTGCGATAGAACGCCTGCGCCCGCGGATTCGGATCGGCAACCCACAGTGCTGCAGATTCGTGGGGGCCGATGACGGCATCAAGCAGGGCAGCCCCGGCGCCGGTCCCATGCTCAGCCGCGACAACGTACAGCACGTAGAGGTGCGTGCCCCACTGCGTCCCGGAGTCCTGCGGTGGCCCCGCCATCGCGATTCCGATCACTTCACCGTCGCACTCGGCCACCGCGACGCGGTTCGCACGGTAGCGCTCGTCGCTGAGCGCGACAGTCCAGAACCGTTCCCGGGCTGCGGGCAATTCCGGGTCGTCGAGGACGTGGTCCGCCATCACCCCGCGGTACGTCTCACGCCACGACCGCACATTCACGCGCGCCATCTCGGCAGCGTCCTCAACGCGCGCGTAACGAACCCTCACCGCCGTATCCATAGCCGAAACTCTACCGAGATCGGCGGCCGGTCCGATGTCTAAACCGGCGCTGATGCGGCAGATGCAGGAAATCGCCCTCGTGGATGTGAACTGCTTCTATGCCAGCGCGGAGCGCGCTTTTGATCCGTCCCTCGAGGGCAAGCCGCTGGTGGTGCTGTCCAACAACGACGGCTGCGCCGTGACCCGCTCCCCGGAAGCCAAGGCGCTGGGCATCGGGGTTGGGGAGCCGTGGTTCAAGCTCGCCCCGCGGGCGAAAGAATGGGGGCTGATTGCCAGGTCCAGCAACTACGAGCTGTACGGGGACATCAGCGCCCGCGTGATGGAACTTCTGGGCCGGTACTCCGCGTGGCTGGAGGTTTACAGCATCGACGAGGCGTTCCTCGGCGTCAAGGGCTCCCCTGCGGCGCTCCTCCAGCTGGGCCGGGACATGAAGGCCGCGGCAGCGCGGA
>JBKKDH010000388.1:0-11031 GCA_046708445.1 Arthrobacter sp. | reverse complement strand
TCAGGCGGTCCGGTCCCGGCGGGGGCTTACCGGGCGGCGAGCAGTTGCTTCATCTCCTCGATCTCGGCCTGCTGCGAGGTGATGACCGCCTTGGCCAGCTCGATGGTTTCGCTGAACTTCCCGGCGTCGGCCTCTGTCCGGGCCATGGCGATGGCGCCCTCATGATGGGCGATCATCTGCGTCAGGAAGAGCTTCACTGCCTCATCGCCCTCCGCGGTCTTGAGTTTGTCCAGGTCCTCGGCGCTGACCATGCCGGACATGCCGCCGCCGGGCATGGAATGCCCCGTCATGCCGATGGGCTGGTTCCAGTCCTCGAGCCAGCCCGTCATCTGCTCGATTTCGGGCGCCTGCGCCGCTTTGATCCGGGTGGCCAGGGAGGTTGCGGCCGCCGGAAGGCCAGTTTTCGCCAGCATGATGTCGCTCATTTCGACGGCCTGCGCGTGGTGGGGGATCATCATCTGCGAGAACATAATGTCCGCGGCGTTATGGTCCGCCGAGGCGTCCGGCAGCATGCTGGACATCGGGCTGGAACTGCCGTGGTTCGTGCCGTGCGAGGGTTCAGTGCCGGTCCCGGCGGCGCATCCGGCGAGCGAAAGGGCAGCGGCAAGGGCGACTGCCAGGCCTAGTTTCTTGGTGTTCATGGGAAATCTATCCTTCATGTTGTGGTCGGCGCAGGGCGCCGGAAAGTTTTGGCCTGCCGCGCAGTTGGCACGGCGGACAGCCCGATGGGCACATCGGGCAGGCATATCGCCGGACTGAGGGTCCGGCGTCGTGCCCTTTACGTCCGGCTGATGGACAGGTCCCCCGGGGAAGGGCCATCGGGCAGGTAAGGGTAGAAGCGCATGGATCCCGCGCCCGGGCTGCCCCGTGCGTCCGCAAGCTGCCCGACGCTGCCTGGATCGGGGGCAACAAGGGATCCGGCCTTGGCCAGGGGAGTGCAGGCCGCGGCCGGCAACTCCGGGCTGCCAAGGCTGCCGGTAAAGGCCGGAGCGGGTGCACTGTCGCTACCGGGTTCGCCCTGCACCACGCCGCTGTGACCCTGCACCACGCCGCTGTGCCCGCTATGGCTGTGCACGCTGTGACCGTGCCCGCCGGGCGTCGCTACGGCGGACGACGGCGGCGGCCCGGCTCCCAGCGTATGCGCGGCGTGGTTGCCGGTCAGGGCGTGCATCCCCAGGATTCCCGCCACGATGGCCAAGATCCCGGCGAGCAGCACGGCGCGCCCCATCAGGGCTGCCAGCCGGCGGCGCGCAGCTGCGTTCATGCCGTGAAATCCTCCCCGCATCAGCGTCAACGGACCTGCTCCGGGTTCAGCCTGATCCGGCGAAGCAGTTGGGCGTTCAGTGCCACCACAATAGTTGACGCGGACATCAGGACAGCAGCCGCCGCGGGGGAGAGCGCTACTCCGGCGAACGCGAGTACGCCGGCGGCCAAGGGAACCGAAATGACGTTGTAGGCGGTGGCCCAGACCAGGTTCTGCCACATCTTCCGGTAGCTGGCTCGGGAAAGGTCCACCATGGACAGGACGGCCCGGGGATCGTTGCCGGCCAGCACAACGCCTGCCGATTCCATGGCGACGTCGGTGCCCGCCCCGATCGCGATACCCACTTCTGCCCGGGCCAGCGCGGGGGAGTCGTTGACACCGTCGCCCACCATGGCCACTTTCAGCCCGCGGGCCTGCAGCTCGGCCACTTTCTTGTCCTTGTCCGCCGGCAGGACCTCAGCGAAGACCTCGTCGATGTGCAGCTCGGCGGCCACGGCGTCCGCAACCTGCCGGGCGTCGCCGGTGACCATGGCAACCTTGATGCCCCGGTCCTGCAGTGCCGCCACGGCCTGGCGCGATTCGGTCCGGACCGCATCCTCCAGGCTGACGGCGCCCAGGATCCGGTTGCCATCGACAATGTGCAGGACGGCAGCCCCGCGTTCCATCCAGGCCGCGGTTGAGGAAGCCACGGAGTCAGGTTCCGACAGGCCCAGTTCGCGCAGTAGCGCCGGGCCACCCACATGAATCGTGCGGCCGTCCACGCTGGCGCGGACTCCGCGTCCGGTCATGGAGGTGAAGCCGGTGGCGTGCGGGATGTTCAGGTTCCGCTGACGCGCCGCCCTGACGATGGCCCGGGCAACCGGGTGTTCGCTGTCCGCCTCCACGGCGGCGGCGAGCGCAAGCAGCCCGTCCAGGCTGCCGCCGTCGGACGTTGCGACGTCTTTGAGCTCGGGCTCGCCCGTGGTGAGTGTTCCGGTTTTGTCGAAGAGGACGACGTCGACTGTGCGCATCCGCTCGAGGGCCATCCGGTTCTTGATCAGCACACCTGCCCGTGCCGCCTGCTCGGTGGAGATCGCGATGACGAGCGGGATGGCCAGGCCGAGGGCGTGCGGGCATGCAATCACCAGCACGGTGACGGTGCGGGCGACGGCCTCGGGGACGCTGCCCAGCATGGTCCAGGCAACGAACGTGAGCACACCCGCTCCAGCGGCAAAGTAGAACAGGAACGCGGCGGCCCTGTCGGCGAGCGCCTGCGCCCGGGAGGAGGATGCCTGGGCCTCTGCCACCAGCCGCTGGATGCCGGCCAGGGCGGTGTTGTCGCCAACGGCGGTCACGCGGACGCGGACGGAGTTGTCGGTGGCCACGGTTCCGGCCACGACGGCGTCGCCCGGGGTCCGGGGCACTGTCTTGGACTCGCCGGTGATCATGGACTCGTCGAACTCGGCCTGCCCGTCGATGACGGTACCGTCGGCCGGCAGCCGGGCGCCGGAACGGACCAGGACGGTGTCGCCCTCTCGCAGTTCGGAGACGGGAACGGTCTCGGTGCCAGTGTCGGTCACGCGTTCGGCCTCATCCGGGAGCAGCGCGGCCAAAGCGTCCAGGGCTCCTTGCGCGGAGCCGAGGGCCCGCATTTCGATCCAGTGGCCCAGCAGCATGATGGCCACCAGCAGGGCCAGTTCCCACCAGAAGTCCAGGTCGAAGCCGCCGATGCCCAGTGTGGTTGCCCACGAGGCAACAAAGGCGACGCTGATGGCCATGCCGATCAGCAGCATCATGCCGGGGCGCCGGTCTTTCAGTTCCCGCAGCCCGCCCTTCAGGAACGGCTGGCCGCCGTAGAGGAAGACCACCGTTCCCAGGACGGGTGGAATCCAGGCGGCTCCGGGAAACATGGGCGCCATGTAACCCAGGAGGTGGCCCACCATGGGGCTGAAGTAGACCACGGGGATGGACAGGGCGAGGGCCGTCCAGAACCTGATTTTGAACATGGCGGTGCTGTGGCCGGCGTGCTGCCCGGCGGTGTGTACGGTGTGGCCGTCCTGGGCGGCGTGGCCGTTGGACGAGTGGTTTTCGTGGTGGTGATGTTCGGCGGTGGTGCTGGGGTGTTGCATGATTCCTCCTGCGAGGATGCTGTGGGCCGGCTCAGCGGCTGATGGTATATCCGGCAGCGGTGACTGCGTCACGGATCGCGGCGTGGTCAGCCGAGGTCAGGCCCTCGACGGCGAATTCGGCGTCGGCCGTGTTCCGCTCCGGGGGAGCCGCGGCGATGTTTGAGCAGCAGCTGCAGCCGACGTCGGAGGTGGCCTGAGGCAGTTCGGTGCGGTTTCCAATACCAGGCATGTCAGTTTCCATTCGTTGACGAAGGTCCTATGGCGCTGGGGTTGAACGGCTGTGATGGCGGGTGCTGGGCACCGGCCTGGACATACCACTTCACTGACAACACTGAAAATATACCCCCAGGGGGTATTCGCGTCAAGCCTGGAAGGCTACGCCTGAGGAGCGAGATCCATGGTGGTCAGGCGCAGCCAAAGCCACAGCCGCTTCTGCGGGTCGTCCAGGTCGAGGCTGAAGTCCTTGGCCAGGCGGGAGACCCGGTAGCGGACAGTGTTGTTGTGTACGTGCAGGCGCTCGGCCATCGCGGCGATGTTTCCGTTGGACGCCAGGTATGCCCGCAGGGTGTCCAGATAGTCCGTCTGCTGCCCGGCATCGTGCGCCTGGATCCTGGTGATGTCGTCGACGTCGGACAGGCCGGTTTCGGCGATGAACGCACCCACTTTCAGGAGGCTCAGCGGAACCCGGTAGTCCTCGAACAGGCCGGTGGCGGGGGACTGCATCTCTTTGGAACGCTGGGTCGCAGCATGCTGCCGGAGCAGGTATTGCAGCGTTTGAAGCGCCTCGGAACGGGAGCCCGGCAGGTCCTCCACCCGCGGCGCGATGCCGCCCACCGTCGCGATGAGCGGGTACGAGCTGATCGTGTGCGCGTAAGCGCCGATTTCCTGGACCACACGCCGGTGCGCCGCCCTCGGTGCGGTCCCGTCGCAGGGCAGGAGGGCGTAAACCACCGAGTCGATCAGCGCGCTGTGGCTGGTGTTGAACTGGATGTTGCAGACCGTCGTGACCAGGTGCAGCAGCCGCTGGATCTCCCGCACCGATTCCAGGCTCCCGGTTTCGGGGCGCACAATCGAAAAAGCGGCGACGGCGAGCCCATTGGCTGCATTAAGTCCGAGCTGGGCGGCGGCAAAGGAAGCGTGTTCGGGGTCGTCCATCAGCGTGCGGATGAGGTCCCCGTTCCGGCGTTCCCCGAAGTCCGAGGCCGAGCGGGCGTGGAGCATGTGGAGGCCGGCCAGCGGGGCCATCCGGTCGAGGGCGTTCAGCGCCGCCTCCCGCTTGTCAGAGCCCGGGTCGATGATCCAGATCGAACCCAGGAGTTCGCCGCCGGCCCTCACGGCGAGGGCGAGCCTGTCCATCTCGTCGCCGACGCCAGGGATCAGCGCCGCGCCTGCGGCCGAGTAAACGATCTTGAAGTCGGCATCGAAGGCCGGCGGCTGGACCTCCTGCAGGGAGAGGGTTGTGAGGCGCCGCAGCTCGTCGACAGGCTGGCCCGGCAGGGTCGAGTAGCCGAGCACCCTCCCGAGCGGATCCACGATGCTCGCCGCGCCGTTGGTCATCGACGCCGCGGCGTTGGCGAACGCATAAAGGTCACCGAGCCGGACCCCTGAGACGGAGTCCGCAGCCGCGCCCATGACGGATGCCCGGGCCAGCGTCACCAGGCGGGTCCAGTCCACATTGTCCGGCGCCACCAGGACGGCCAGGCTGTGCCGGACTGCGGCGGCGCGAAGCTGTTCCATCGGCGTCCCGTGGGCTTTGACGATCACGGCCGCGGCGTTGCTGTTGGAGGCCCGGTGCAGCAGCTGGTCGAAATCAGCTGAGCCGCAGGTCAGGCCAACGGCCAGGATGATGCGGTCGTCAGCGCTGGCCCACGCGTCCAGGGGGTCGTACATAAGGACGTCCGAGACGGGATGGTCAAGGTTTTCCGGCGTGGGGTTGGCATGCACCAGATCGGCCTGCATCAGCTGGATGCAATCAGAGAGGCGGATAACGGCGCCCTGGAGATCACCCTCGGTCAGGCCTGTCACGTTAATGTTCATGCATGGAAGTTATCACAGGCAGGTAGTGAAATTTCTGGGAGTTCTCACATATAGACGGCAGGAGATCTGGGTCACTATTGGGGAAGGAAGCGACGAGGAAGTCCTTCAAAACACCCAGAGGACAAACTATGAAATTCAAAGACATCACCGCGCTCGCCTCGGTCCAGGGACCGGCGCGGAGTGAAGCAGAACGCCTGTCCCGGCGCTGCTACAGCGTCGAGGACATGCGGAAAATGGCGGCCACGCGCCTGCCCGGGAGCATTTTTGACTACATTGAGGGCGGTGGGGAGGACGAGGTGTCGCTGCGCCGAAACCGGTCGTCCTTTGACGACTGGTCCTTCCTGCCGAAGTGGGGATCGGTCGAAAACCTGGACCTCAGCTCAACCCTCCTGGGCGGCGACGTGGCGATGCCACTGACGCTCGCCCCCACCGGCGGCACCAGGCTCTTCCACCCGGATGGCGAAAGCGCGGTCGCCCGGGCCGCGGAAAATGCCGGCGTCCCCTACGGCCTGGCACACCTCAGCACGACGCCGATGGAACAGGTGAGTGCCGCTGCCCCCGGGGGTCGGCGCTGGTTCAACATCGAACCGATGCGGGACAAAGCGGAGCTGCAGGCAGTCCTGGACCGGGCTGCGGCGTCCGGCTACGAAGCCCTCCTGGTCAACGTCGACTGCCGCGCCATCGGCCACCGCGAACGCGATTACCGCAACGGGTTCACCGCGCCGCCGTCGATCAAGCTGAAAACCGTCGTTGAAGGGGCCCTGCACCCCCGGTGGGCGCTGGGCTTCCTCGCCAACGACGCGATCGCCTTCCCCAACCTCGACGCCGAGATCCCCGAAGGTCCCCTCTCCAGCACGCCCGACATGTGGCGGACGCTGCTCGCCGGCTCCTACGAACCCACCGACTGGGACGACATCCGGGACCTGCGTGCCCGCTGGAACGGCCCCATCATCCTCAAGGGAGTGGTCAACCCCAACGACGCCGCCATCGCCGCCGGGATAGGCATCGACGCCATCCAGGTCAGCAACCACGGCGGCCGGCAACTGGACCACATGGCCTCGCCCCTGGACGTGCTCCCCGACATCGTGGACCGGGTGGGGGGCCGGCTGGAAATCATCGTCGACGGCGGCATCCGCCGCGGGTCCGACGTCGTAAAGGCCATCGCACTCGGAGCCGACGCCTGCTCCATCGGCCGCCCGTACCTGTACGGGCTGGCTGCTGCCGGCCAGGCGGGTGTGGCCCACGTCCTGAACATGTTTGAAGCCGAAATGACCCGCACCATGATGCTCCTCGGAGTATCCACGATCCAGGAACTCCGGCTGGAAGGCCGCGACCTGATCCGGCACCGCAACGCACCCCTGATCCGCACCTCGCCGGGCAACGAAGCCCGCACGAGCCTGGCAGAAATGAGCACCCCCTGATGAAAACTCCCCCTGCAACCCCCCGAACTCAAAGCACCCGCCCCGCCGCACGTGCCGCCGTCGTACTTTCAGCACTGATGCTGGCCGTCACGGCCTGCGCACCGCAGGCACCCGCGGCGTCCACGTCCGACGCCGGGAACGGCACCGGGGTGCCGGCGCTCGCGGTCAACGAGGCGGCCGCGCAGTTGCTCCCGGACTCGATCAAGGCAACGAAGGTTCTGCGCGTGGCGATCCCCACCAACGAGCCGCCCACGCAGTTCTACCGGGAAGGCACCCAGGAGATGACGGGAACCAACCCGGACGTCGCCCGCCTCATCGGCCAGGCCCTGGGCCTGAAAGTGGAGATCCAGGTAGCCAATTTCGACTCCATCATCCCCGGGATCGCGGCCGGCCGGTACGACATGACCGTCTCCTCGATGACCCCCACGGCGAAGCGGATGGAGGTCCTGGACTTCGTGGACTACATGCAGATGGGCAACTCCATCGCCGTGCCCGCCGGCAACCCGCTGGGGGTAAGCGGTGAAGCGTCCCTGTGCGGCAAAAAGGTGGGCCTCCTCACCGGTTCCTACCAGCTCGCGGTCAACATCCCCGCTGTCGATGAGGACTGCACGGCGGCAGGCGGCGGCACGGTCCAGCGGAGCGAGTTCCAAGACACGCGGCAAGCCATCTCCGCGCTGACCAGCGGAAGGCTCGACGCCGTCCTGGCCGATTCGCCCATCCTGGATTTCGCTGCAACGCAGAACCCGGCGATCGAGATCGCTGCAAAATACGACTTTACGCCGGTTGGCGTTGGCATGCCGAGGGACTCCGGCATGGTCAAGGCCGTTTCCGCGGCACTTTCCGAAGTGGTCAAGAGCGACTCCTACCTCAAGGTGCTGGGGAAGTACGGCCTCGAATCCAGCGCCATCACCGACGCCCGCGTCAATTTCGCCCAATAGGACGTGTACACCATGCAGCAGCACTCCCTCCCTGAGACATTGGCAGAAAGCCCGACGGCGGCCGCGGACTCCATCCCGGTGGTTCCACTCCGGCACCCGGTCCGGCTCGCCGTCGCCGTCGTCCTGATCCTCATTGCCCTCAGCGCCGCGTGGGATGTGGCGGTGAACCAGCGATACCACTGGGACGTCGTCATTTCCTATCTCTTCGCCCCGCAAATTCTGGCAGGTGCCGGGCTGACCATCCTGCTCACCGTGGTGTCCATGACGGCCGGCATAGCCCTCGGCACGGCCCTGGCGGTCATGCGGCTGTCCGCGAACCCGATCCTGAGCACCATCAGCAGGGCCTACATCTGGTTCTTCCGCGGCACGCCCCTGCTGGTGCAGCTGATCTTTTGGTACAACATTGCCGCCCTGTACCCGGTGATTGCTTTCGGCCTTCCCTTCGGCGGTCCGTCCCTGGTTCTCGGTTCTGCGAACGTGCTGATCTCCCCGCTGACTGCCGCGCTGCTGGGACTGGCGCTGAACGAGGCCGCCTACATGGCCGAGATCATCCGCGGCGGCATCGGATCCGTGGACAAGGGCCAGTACGACGCCGCCCGGGCCCTGGGAATGAACGGCGGACAGCTCATGCGCCGAATCATCCTTCCCCAGGCGATGCGTGTGGTCCTGCCGCCCACCGGCAACCAGGTCATCTCCATGCTCAAAGGCACGTCCCTGGTCAGCGTCCTGGCGATCTCGGACCTGCTGTATTCGGCCCAGATCATCTACGCCACCAACTACCAGACCATTCCGCTGCTCATCGTCGCCAGCCTCTGGTACCTGCTGATGACCACCATCCTGAGCTTCTTCCAGGCCAAACTCGAACGGCGGTACGGCCGCGGCTTCGACGCAGCGCCGCGGCGGCCACGCCGGCCCAGGCAACCGGCTCCAATCCAGACCCAGACTCAGACACCGTCACAGACAAGGACAGCAGCATGAACACGGCCATGGTGGAAGCCCGGGGAGTCCGCAAGAGCTTCGGCTCCACGGAGATCCTCAAAGGGATTGATCTGCGGATCGAGCGCGGGTCGGTGACCTGCCTGATCGGCCCGTCCGGCTCCGGAAAGACGACCTTCCTCCGGTGCATCAATCACCTCGAAAAGGTCGACGCCGGGCGCCTGTACGTCGACGAACACCTCGTCGGGTACACCGAGCGCAACGGGAAGCTCTATGAAATGAAGGAACGCCAGACCGCCCGGTCACGGCTCAACGCGGGCATGGTCTTCCAGCGGTTCAACCTCTTTCCGCACATGACCGTGCTGGAGAACATCGTGGAAGCGCCCGTCCATGTGCTGGGCCGCCCCCGCAGCGAGGTCGCTGCCGAAGCACAGACGCTGCTGGACCGCGTGGGGCTCGGCAACCGCGGCCACTCCTACCCCCAGGAACTTTCCGGCGGCCAGCAACAGCGGATCGCCATCGCCCGCGCACTGGCCATGAAACCCAAGCTCATGCTCTTCGACGAGCCCACCTCCGCGCTCGATCCCGAACTCGTCGGCGAAGTGCTGGATGTTATGAAGTCCCTGGCCGAGGCCGGCATGACCATGGTGGTGGTCACCCACGAACTCGGCTTCGCCCGCCAGGTCAGCGACCAGGTGGTCTTTATGGACCAGGGCGTCGTCGTCGAAAGCGGCCCGCCTGAGCAGGTCCTGGGCTCACCGCAGCACGAACGCACACAGGCCTTCCTCTCCAAGGTCCTCTAACTCCACGAAAGGCTTTTCCATGAATCGTCAGCAAGTCAGTACCGGTCTCGCACCCAGCCCGGCCGGCCCTTACTCCCAGGCCATCGCCGCCAACGGCTTCCTCTACACCGCCGGCCAGACACCCCACCACCCCGTCACGGACGAAACCGTCGGCACCACCATCGAGGAGCAGACCGTCCAGGCCATGCAGAACCTGGCTGCCGTGCTCGCAGCGCATGGCCTGGACTTCTCCCACGTAGTCAAAACAACGGTGCACCTGCACCACCCCGGCCGGGATTTCGCGGGGTTCAACGCCACCTACGAACGCTTCGTTGAAGCCCCGTACCCGGCCCGGACCACCGTCGGCTCGTTCCTGGGTGACTTCCTCGTGGAGATCGACGCTGTAGCAGCCCTCCCCGAATCCCCCTAACCGTCCAGGACGCTCTCTCACTTGATGCAGGTTTTTCCGGGACGCTCTCTCACTTGATGCAGGAAATCCAACGATGCTCTATCACTACCTGCAGCCGCGCCCGGCGGCAGCTTCAGGTCGTGAGAGAGCGTCGCCGGGAAACCGGCAGGAAGTGAGAGAGCGTCGCCGGGAAATCGGCAGGAAGTGAGAGAGCGTCCGACGGCGGGAGGTCACCTTTGCATACAAACGTCTCAGATGCGGGATTTCTTGCCATAATGGGGTGACCCGCCCAGGGGAGGCGGCGTACCCGAACGCCGGAGGTGCCCACTTGACTGACTTGAGCGGCCCCTACACATATTCGAGTGCCCTCGGGGCGGGGGATTGCCCGGCCGGGACGTACCACATTGACCTGGTCAACGGCACGGCGACCTGGTCCGACGGGCTGTTTCAGCTGCACGGCTATGAGCGCGGCGAGATGGTGCCCACCATCGAGCTGATCCTCGCCCACAAGCATCCGGACGACAAGCCGCGGGCACAGGAGATCATCGCGGAAGTCTGCCGGCATGGCGGGCATTTCTCCGTCTACCACCGGATCATTGAAGCCAACGGCCGCCTCCATCAGGTCCTGACCTCCGGCGAGGGCCTTGTTGATGCGTCGGGAAGAGTGACCGCGATCGACGGCATGATGGTGGACCTGACAGCCACCCTCCAACGCGAGACCGAGGTGGCGGCACGTGAAGCCGTGGAACGTGCCACCTCCACCCGCAGCGTCATCGACCAGGCGCGGGGACTGGTGATGGGCCAGCTCCGGGTGGGCTCCGAAGAGGCGTTCAGGCTGCTGGTCCGCCTCAGTAGCCGGACAAACATGAAACTGGCCGTCGTTGCCGCAGGCCTGGTTGCCATTGCGGACAGCCCCGACCCGAAGGGCCCCGACGGCCAGGACCGGCTGGACGCGGCCGTCCATGACCTTTTGGACGGTAAGCCCAGACGCCACCGGGGGGACTCCCACAGCTAGGCAAAAGTTTTTCTTCTGTTGTGTCGATCTGCCGTGGCGCCGTTCGACCTATGGGTGAGAAGGTCGAAGGGCGACCTTCTCGAATCCTAAGGAGAGAATCACAATGGCCAAGTACATGCTG
>JBKKDH010000387.1:0-4307 GCA_046708445.1 Arthrobacter sp. | reverse complement strand
CGTCGGTGATGACGCCCAGATCGCGGATTCTCAGTTCTTCAAGCATGATTCACTTTGCTGTTGACGGATCGGTTTCATCTTCAGGGTGGTCTGCGTGCGTGACCTGCAGCGGCGCCATCGGCCGGGGAGTCCGGACTATCGGGATCGGGCCGGTGTGGATGGCTTCCGCCTGGGGAACCGGGCCTCGCCAGCCGTGGATGGGGAGCTCGAACTTCCGGACCAGCCTGGCGGAGAAAGGCGTCTGGTGTGTCCTGGCCAGCCGGACCGGCGTGGCGGATTTGGTTACTTCCACCCGGGCTCCCGGCGGCAGGTCCACCGAGCGCCGGCCGTCACACCACAGCACACCCATGGCGTCGGTCCGGTTGAGGACCTCCACTGCCAGACGCGACCGCGGCGACACGACCAGGGGCTTGGCGAAAAGAGCGTGGGCGCTGATGGGGACAATCACGAGGGCTTCCACCTCCGGCCAGACGACGGGCCCGCCGGCCGAGAAGGCGTAGGCGGTGGACCCGGTGGGGGTGGCCATCACCACGCCGTCGCAGCCGAAGGAGGAAAGCGGACGCTCGTCGACCTCCGTCACCACCTCGAGCATCCGTTCCCGGTTGCCTTTTTCGATGGCAGCCTCGTTCAGGGCCCAGGTGTGCCAGATCTTCTGGCCGCGGACCCACACCTGCACGTCGATGGTCATGCGTTCTTCGACTGTGTAGTCGCGGCGGGCGATCCATTCCACCGTCTGGGCGAGGTCGGCCCGTTCGCTCTCGGCAAGGAAGCCTACGTGGCCGAGGTTGACGCCCAGCAGGGGCACATCCACTTCCCGCACCAGCTCGGCCGCGCGAAGGATGGTCCCGTCGCCGCCCAGCACCATGACCAGCTCAACGTCAGGGAGCTGCACGTGGTCATGCAGGACCTCCACCGGCTGGGTGAGGTGCCCGAAGAACCGTTCCATGTCGCCCAGTTCGGACTCCTGCATCACCGGGACGATGCCCGAGGCGTGCAGCTGGGCGCAGGCTTCCCAGGCGGCCTTCAAAGATTCCTCGCGGGCAGTGTGGGCAAGGACCAATACGCGCCTGCTCATCAGGTTCCGCTTTCTAGTGGTTCGGCCAGAGACGTCCAAGCAACCCAGCAACTGCTGCGTCGCGCTCTTCGATCTTAGGCAAGTCTTGGGTCATCCTGCGCTTTATCCACAGGAAGTATTCGACGTTTCCGTCCTGGCCAGGCAAGGGACTCGCCGCCAGGCCGCACAGGTCCACGCCGGCGTCGAGCGCCGCATTGGCGACTTTTTCGACCGCCATCCGGCGTTCGCGTTCGGAATTCACCACTCCGGTGCGGCCCAGGCGGTCCTTACCGATTTCGAACTGCGGTTTCACCATCAGCACCAGGTCGCCGCCGGGTTCCGTGCTCAAGGCCAGCGGCAGGACCACCAGCGTCAGCGAAATGAACGACAGGTCCGCGACCGTTATAGCCACTGTCCCGCCGATGTCCGCGGCAGACATGTACCTGACGTTAAGGCCCTCATGCACCTCTACCCGGGGATCGCTCCGGAGCTGTGGCACCAGCTGGCCATGTCCGACGTCGACAGCCACCACGTGTGCCGCACCGCGCCTCAGCAGCACATCAGTGAAGCCACCGGTGGAGGCGCCGGCGTCCAGGCATCTCTTCCCTGCGACACTTATCGCCGGGAAAGCGTCCAGCGCGCCGGCGAGTTTGTGCCCGGCCCGGCTGACGTAGCTGTCCTGCTCGGTGTGTTCAACGGCGAGGTCCTTGCCGTCCTCCACCTGGAGTGACGCCTTTGAGAGCACCTGGCCCGCAGAACTGACTTTGCCTTCGGAAATCAGGGAGGCAGCGTGCGTGCGGGACCGTGCCAGGCCCCGGGCAACCAGTGCCTGGTCGAGTCTGACCATGCTCAGGCACCGCCGTTCCCGGCCGGGGGCTCTTCGTTCAGCGCCTCAAGCAGCGCCTCGTGGAGTTCGCCATAGATGGCCTCATGATCTGCCACCGGCGTAGCCGGGAGGCCGTCCAGGGCGGCCAGCACGGCCTCAACGGACGGATCCCCAACCCGGGCAGCGTCCGTGCCCGGCCATTCCGGGGTGGGCTGGGCTGCAACCGGATGGTGCGTTTCGTTCAGCTCAGTCATTTGACCAGTCTAATGACTGAGCCACTCGAGTTTGGGCGCGGTGGGCCTGGCGGTTTCGGGGACCGCAGCCCACCAGGCGGCGCAGGCGGCCCGCCAGGAGTCGAGGTCACTGTCGCTGCCACGGACGTGGACGGTGTCACCGCTCACCCACGCGGTGGAGGTTCCGCAGCGGTACGTTCCGTCAGCGTGATCCACGGCCGGGTACGGCGCGTGGAGGTCGGTGAGGGAGTTGATGACATAGTCCGGGCGTTCTGCCGTGCGTGCTGCCAGGATGGTTTCCTTGGTGTCGACGCCGGTCAGCACGGCAACGGTAGCAAAGCCTGCGTTGTTGCCGCCGAGGATGTCCGTGTCCAGCCGGTCGCCCACTACCAGCGGGCGGTCAGCGGAAAGCCGCTTGGCAGCGGCGTGGAACAGCGGCGCCTCCGGCTTGCCCGCGACGCGCGGCGTCTGGCCGGTGGCAGCCGCGACAGCTGCCACCAGGGTGCCGTTGCCCGGGGCAATGCCGCGTGCCTGCGGAATGGACATGTCCGTGTTCGTGGCCACCCACAGGGCTCCGGCAGCGACAACATAGGCGGCTTCGGCCAGGTCCTTCCAGCCGATCGCAGGGTTGAAACCCTGGACCACCGCCACGGGGTCATCCTCCTGGCTGCTGACGGGAGTCAGGCCAACGAGTTCAATCTCCTGCGCCAGCGCGGGGCTGCCGGTGATGAGGACCCGGGCCCCTGGAGCCAGCAGCGATGCCAGGAGTTCGGCAGCAGCCTGCGATGAGCTGACCACCTGCTGGTCCTCCGCGGGCGCACCGAGCTCACGGAGGTGCTCGGCTACCTGCGCAGGCGTGCGGGAGGCATTGTTGGTGACATACCCGAGGCCGACGCCCAGGCCTGCCAGTTGCTGGAGCGAATCCACGGCACCAGGGATGGCGTGCGGGCCGGCGTAAACCACGCCGTCCAAATCGGCGAGCAGGGCGTCAAACAGCGAAATAAGGGGAACGGAAGTCATCTTCGGATCAGTCTTCCCGGCGTTCTGCGTGCCCTGCCTCAGCGTCATCCCCGTCGTGGCCGTCCGGTCCCTCAGGTGCGATGTCCGCTGCCTCGTCAGCTTCTTGGCCGGTTGAGATCAGTTCGTCCTGTTCGATGGAGTCCTCATCGGACTCGGAGTCGTCAGATTCGAAGTAGTCCGATTCGGCGTCATCCACGGAGGTGTCCACGGCTGCGCTTGCCGGTTCGGTGTTGCCTGTAGTGGCCGCCGCTGCTGCAGCGGCTGCCGGAACGGTCTCCGCTTCCGGACCGCGGGCGGCGCGCTCGATGAGGCGGCGGCGTTCTGCCTCCTCGCGGGCTTCCTCTTCCTCGTCCCAGCCGAGGTCCACGATGTCCGGCTCCTCGTCGACGCCCAGGCCCAGGGCATTTTCAGCCACGACAGCCTGCTTCTGCCATTTGGCAGCCTCCTCCCCGCGCCCAACGGCGGACAAGGCGTCGGCGTAAGCACGGAAAAGGCGAGGGCTGTAGGAGAAGGCCCGGTTGATGTCCAGCTGGGGAATTTCCAGCTCGGCAACGGCGGCGTCGAGCTGGCCGAGGTCAGTCCGGGCTCCTGCAGCGACGATGGCGAGCTCGGCCTTACCCGGGGCGTCGAGGTCCTTGGCTTCCTCGGAACGCACGACGTCGAGGGCACGGTCCGGGCGGCCCAGGCCGCGTTCGCAGTCCGCCATCACAGGGAGGTGGACGTTGGAGCCGCTGATCCGACGGTAGGTGCGGAACTCACGCAGCGCTTCGCCATAGTGGCCTGCGGCGTAAGCCGTCAGGCCTACGGCTTCACGGACCGCGGCGAGCCGGCCGCCTCGGCGGCTGGCTGCCAGGGCGTGCTGGAAGGCCAGTTCCGGCTCGTCGTCAATGAGGCGTCCGGCCATCACCAGGTGGCGGGCAACCCACTCAGCGCTTTTGGGTTCGAGCGTCTTGATCTGATGCTGGGTGGCGCGGTCCAGCTCTTTGCCCGTGACATCTTCGTCGATTTCAGGGGACCGCTCACGGTCCGGGCGGTTGGCACTGCGCAGGTCACGGGCGTTGGGAACCCGCACCGGGCGGTCCTCGGGGCGGTCGCGGCCAAACTGGCGCGGGCCGGAGTCGCCGCGGTCGAAGCTGCGGGGTGCCCGCTCCTGGCGGTCACCGAAAGGCTTCCG
>JBKKDH010000386.1:0-6852 GCA_046708445.1 Arthrobacter sp. | reverse complement strand
CGCCGATGTTGGCCAGGTCCGCCACCTGGGAATCCAGGCTGGGGCGCAGCTCTTCAGGCAGTGGCATGGGCCAGACCAGTTCGCCCGCGCGGTCCGCGGCGGCCTTGAGCGGGCCGGTGACGCTGTCGGACCCCATGACGCCTGCCGTGCGGTTGCCGAGCGCAATAAGCTGCGCGCCGGTGAGCGTGGCGACGTCGATGATGGCATCCGGGAATTCCCGGCTCGCCGCGACGATGCCGTCCGCCATGACCAGGCGGCCTTCGGCGTCGGTGTTCAGCACCTCGACGGTCTTGCCGCCGAACATCGTCAGGACGTCCGCGGGCCGCGATGCGGCACCGGAGGGCATGTTTTCGGCAATGCAGAGCCACGCGGTGGCCTTCACCGGCAGGCCCAGGCCGGCGATCGCCAGCACAGTGTTAAGGACGACGGCGGCGCCCGCCATGTCGCTCTTCATGTCGCCCATGCCCAGGGCGGGCTTAATGGAGATGCCGCCGGTGTCGAAGGTGATGCCTTTGCCGACCAGGGCGATCTTTGCGGTCGCCTTCGCGGGGGCGTATTCGACCTTCACCAGGCGGGGCTGCCGGGTGGAGCCCTTGCCCACGCCCATGATGCCGCCGAAGCCTTCCTTTTCGAGGCGCTTCTCGTCCCAGACGGTCACCTTGACGGGCAGTCCCTTGGACAGTTCCTTGGCGGCCTCGGCGAACGACTCCGGGTACAGGTGGCTGGGCGGCTGGTTGACCAGCGACCGGGTGGCATTGACTGCCTTGCCGATCAGGCCGGCCCGCACAAGAGCTGACCGCAATTCCGGCCCGCCGGTAACATCCGTGTAGATGACGGCATTGCTGACCGGGTCCTTCAGGCCGTCCTTGGAGGAGCGGTATTCAGTGAAGGCATAGGATCCCAGGGCGGCACCTTCGGCGACGGCCGCGACGTCGGCGACACCCGCCGTCGGAAGTGCCAGGACCACTGTGGTGAAGCCCGCAAGCTGGCGCACGGCCGAACCTGCCGCCCGGCGGAGGGCTTCCCCGGCGAGGGCACGGTCTGCGCCCACCTTGCCCACGCCGGCCAGGACGAGGACGCCGGCGCCGGTTTCGGGGAGGCCGGGGAGCCTGACCACCTGGTCGGCGGCGCCCGTGACGCCCAGGACCTTCAGGGAGTCGGCCAATGCTTCGGCGGACTTGGCCGTCAGCGGATTCTCCAGGAGGACGGGGCCGTCCGGTCCCTGGCCCACCCCGATGACAACGGCGTCACTGGGGGCCTTCTTAAGGTCCCGCGCGAGGGTACTAAGGTTGATTTCAGTATTCTTGACCATAGGGATCAGTCCTCAATTCTCAAAGATTGTTCGGGCAGGAATGCATGTTTGGCGTCCTGCCATGGAAACCGAAGCTGCGTTGGGCCTGGGACTCCGCCGGGGCGTCGCAAGCCCGTCCGGCAGGCCAGTTCCGATCGTAGCCCGTCGGCGCCGCGGCAGCGGAATCAGCTGAGAGCTGCGACACACCAACACATGGAATGCCGCAGTGTCCCGGGGCGTTGTACGAGGTATCCACCCGAAACCACGAAAGGAACATGCCGTGCTTGAACGGATTTCCGGCTCCCTGCTGGACCCCGATGCGCTCTACGCGAGCAACATCGAGCTGTTCAACAGTCCGGTGCTCCGGGGCCTGAACCTGGTGATGGGGTTTACCGGGTTTGCCGATGCCGGCCACGTGGTTAAGCAGATCAACGCGGAGCTGCTGGATACCCTCGACGCCGAGCCGGTGGTGGTTTTCGACGCCGACCAGCTTATCGACTACCGGTCCCGCAGGCCCCACGTATCGTTCGTGGAAGACCACCTGCAGGATTACCAGGAGCCCAAGCTCGCACTGTACAGGCTGACGGATGGCCTGGGCCTTCCATTCCTGCTGCTGGCCGGCTTTGAGCCGGACCTTCAGTGGGAGCGTTTCGCCCGCGCCGTGGTGGGCATCGCGGAAAAGCTTGACGTCAACCTTGTGACGTGGATCCACTCCATTCCGATGCCGGTGCCGCACACCCGCCCCGTCGGTGTGACCGTCCACGGGAACCGGCCGGACCTGATCGAGGGCATCTCAGTATGGAAGCCCACCGTGGAGGTCCCCGCGGCGGTTGGCCACATCCTCGAACTGCGGCTTGTCGAGGCCGGACGCCACGTCGCCGGCTACGTCATCCACGTTCCGCACTACCTCGCCGAGGCTGAGTACCCCACGGCCGCCGTGGCAGGCCTGGAATACCTGGGCGCCGCGACGTCCCTGATGCTGCCCTCTGACAGGCTTCGTGAAGCCGGCCGGGAAGTCAGCCGCCAGATTGCCGAGCAGATCGATGCGTCCGAGGACGTCCAGCAGGTGGTTTCCCGCCTCGAATCGCGTTATGACGAGAAAGCCGAGGGAACCGTCCGCCGGTCGCTGCTGGCCGACGAGAACGATAACCTGCCCAACGGCGACGAACTGGGCGCCGCAGTGGAGGCCTACCTCGCCCGCGAAAATCCCGGCCAGTAGCCGTCCGGTGCCTGCCCGGCGGGCGGTCCAACACCGGCCGGGACTTGCGGCACGGGCATAATGGGGGAGTGACTGCACCCCGCGCCTGGCTGATCTGGACTATCGGTATCTTCGCGTATCTGGTAGCCGTCTCGCAGCGGACCTCGTTCGGCGTGGTGGGTCTTGAGGCCACGGAGAGATTCCACGCGAGCGCCTCGGCCATCTCCTTCTTCACTGTCCTCCAGCTCCTTGTCTATGCCGGTCTCCAGATTCCGGTGGGCGTCCTGGTGGACCGGTTCGGATCACGGGCGATGATTGCCGGCGGAGCAGTCCTGATGGGACTCGGGCAGCTCCAGTTGGCGTTCGCCGACAGCATCCCCGGCGGCGTGCTGGGCCGTGTGCTGGTTGGCGCGGGCGATGCCATGACCTTCATCTCCGTCATCCGCCTCATCCCGCTGTGGTTCGCCCCGGCCCGCGTACCCCTGGTCACCCAGCTGACCGGCATGTCCGGGCAACTGGGGCAGCTTTTCAGCGTTGTCCCGTTTGCGCTGGTCCTGCACTCGGCGGGCTGGACCCCGGCGTTCCTGATGCTGGCCGGGATGTCCGGGCTCGCCGTCGTCCTGGTCCTCCTGTTCCTGCTGGACGTCCCGCCGGGCACCCCGCGGCCGCAGTCACAGCAGGGGCTGAAAGCCACCGGCGCCTCGCTGGCGCGGGCCTGGCGCCAACCCGGCACACGCCTCGGGATGTGGAGCCACTTCACCATCCAGTTCAGCGGCACAGTCTTCGCGATGACCTGGGGCTATCCCTTCCTCATTTCAGGCCAGGGTCTGGACGCCGGCACTGTCGCGGCCCTCATGGCGCTCTATGTAGCCGCGGCGATGGCCGTGGGGCCCTTCATCGGCCGCTTTGTGTCCAGGCACCCGCTGCGGCGCTCCACGATGGTCCTGCTCATCGCCGGGGCGACGGCGGCCGCGTGGGCCGCGGTCCTGCTGATGCCCGGCCGTTCGCCGCTGTGGCTCCTGGCCGGCCTGGTGGTTGTCCTGGCGATCGGCGGGCCCGGTTCGATGATCGGCTTCGATTTCGCCCGGACGTTCAACCCGGCGCACAGGATCGGCACCGCCACGGGCATCGTCAACGTGGGCGGATTCATCGCCGCCCTCGTGGCGATCTTCCTGATCGGGCTGGTCCTGGACATCCTGTACGCCAGCGGATTCTCCAACGGCGTCCTCTATGGGCTGGAACCGTTCCGGATCGCCCTGTGCGTCCAGTTCCTGCTCATCGGGATCGGCGTTTCGGCGACGCTGGCCTCCCGCCGAAAGGTACGCCGGCAAATGGCAGCGCAGGGAGTCGTTGTGCCGCCGCTCCTGCGGACCCTCGCCCGGCAGCGTCGGGAAAACCTGGCCCGGAAGAAGCAGCGGACGCCCGCGGACGACGACTGACACTCTTCCTCCACTTGGCGCCTTTCTCCACATAGGGCACGTTGGGTATTCGTCGCGGGTTCCGGTGCGCGAAAGCTGGAAGCATGACTCCTCCAGAACACCTCACCGTCCAGGGCCCCGAGGACATCCTTGGGTTCATTCCGCATTCCCTTGGGTACTGGCCGGCCGACAGCCTCGTAGCCATGACGCTCCAGGGGAAACGCCTGGGGGCCACGCTGCGCCTTGACCTGCCAGGTCCTGAGGTCCTCGCCGATCCGAAGAAGTTTGCCTGCACCGTACGGGACTACCTGCGCGCTGACCGGCACGCTGATGCCTCCTTGCTGGTGTTCTTCACCAACGAAGGTTGGACGGACGCGTGCCTGGGCGCGGTCCAGACCTACACAGGGCTGCTGGCATCGCTGCAGGCCGTGCTTGGCACCGCCGGCATGCCCGTGCGCGATGCCTGGTACGTGGGAGATTCGTACTGGCGTGACGCCTATTGCACGGACGAATCCTGCTGCCCCCTGCCAGGCCGGCCCATCAGCGACATCCGCGACAGCAGGCTCAACGCCGAAATGGTCTACCGCGGCAGCAGTGTGGGGCCGGCGCCGGAGGACCAGGGCCCCGTCCCGGCCGCAATGTCAGCGGAGACCGGTGCCAGGCTCCGGGCAGCCGAGGCGGCGTGGATGGTCCCGCTGGATCTCCGCCGGGGAAGCAGGGCACAGTTCGACGCGCTCCTAGACTCGTGGGAGTCGCTGTTCCGGTCCGGGCAGTGCCCGGCAGACCCGCTCGTCCTGGGCTTCGTCCGGGCAACACTGCGGGTGCCGGCATGGCGTGATGCGGTCCTGGTGATGGCCGCCGCAGGCAGGGCTGCCGCATCAGCCGGCGCAGACCAGTTCGGGATCTTCGACGCCGGATGCCGGCTGACGCCAGTGCGTCCGGGCGCAGCCGGCCGCCAGGAACCCGTGGCTGGCACCAGGCTCGCCATGCCCGGTCCCGGCCCGGGCAGTGAGGCCAAGGTCCCGGGCTACGGCGAGGTCCTGCTGGGCCTGGAGCCACCCGTGCCTGACTGGACCAGCATGGACAACCTGGACCGTGTCCTGGAGCAACTGGCCCCAGGGGGAGGGCAGGCCGCGGCGGCGGCGCTTGCGGGGCGTGGCTGGATTGCGTGGTGCCGCGGACGTGGTTCGTACGCTGCAGCGCACCTGGGGCAGTCGCTGGACGAGGAGCCCGGATACCGGCTGTCCGAACTCCTGCTCGAACTCGTGCGGCGCGGGACACTCTGCGGGTGGGCTGCCAGGAAAGAGGCCGCCTGGCAGAAGTTTGGACCCGACGCCGCCTGACAGGGAACGGGCGGCGGCGTGCGGCCACGTTTGGGGAAACCATGAGACAATGGATGCCGAGACCCGGTTGGGTCCGTGAATCTGGTGCATGTAATGGCAGCCTTTGCGGGAACATTACAGCTGCTCCGGCAGTTCTACTTAAGGACTCTGCCGGCCGTGGTTGCACCTGATATTCATCACGGACTTGACAGGGTCATAGTGGTGTTGCCCGTATGGTGATTCCACAGACCGCCGCTAGAAAGGTTTTCTGTGACCCTGTCTTCCGAGAAGAAGGAACCCGCCGCCCAGGACGACTTGTCCCCTGAGGAGAAGCAGGCTGCAACGAACGCCAAGCGTGCAGCCACGCGGGCAGCAAACAAAGCTGTCAAGGACGCCACCGCCGGTGATGGGGATGGCAAGCCTGAACCCAAGAAGCGCGGGCCCAAGCCCGGCGCCAAGGCCGCAGCTGTTGCCGCCGGGAAGTCCGCGCGCGGGGACGACGAGGACGACGTCGAGGAAGACCTCGACGACATCATCCTGGACGGCCCGGACGCCGTCGACGACGGTGAAATCAATGCCGCCAAGGAAGCAACCGCTGCCACCGGCAAGGGCTTCGTTTACTCTGATGCCGATGACGACGACGCCCCTGTCCAGCAGGTCATGTCCGCGGGCGCAACCGCCGACCCCGTCAAGGACTACCTCAAGCAGATCGGCAAGGTTGCGCTGCTCAACGCCGAGCAGGAAGTGGACCTTGCACTCCGGATTGAAGCCGGCCTCTTCGCTGAAGAGAAAATCAACGCCGATGACGGCAGCATGGACCCGAAGTTCAAGCGCGAGCTCGAATTCGTCATCCACGACGGCAAGCGCGCCAAGAACCACCTGCTGGAGGCCAACCTCCGGCTCGTGGTCTCCCTGGCCAAGCGCTACACCGGCCGCGGAATGCTGTTCCTGGACCTCATCCAGGAAGGCAACCTGGGCCTGATCCGCGCGGTGGAGAAATTCGACTACACCAAGGGCTTCAAGTTCTCCACGTATGCCACCTGGTGGATCCGCCAGGCCATCACCCGCGCCATGGCTGACCAGGCCCGCACCATCCGTATCCCGGTCCACATGGTCGAAGTCATCAACAAGCTGGCCCGCGTCCAGCGCCAGATGCTCCAGGACCTGGGCCGCGAACCCACGCCGGAAGAGTTGGCGCTCGAACTGGACATGACCCCGGAAAAGGTCGTCGAGGTCCAAAAGTACGGCCGCGAGCCCATCTCGCTGCACACCCCGCTCGGCGAGGACGGCGATTCCGAGTTCGGCGACCTCATCGAGGATTCCGAGGCAGTGGTTCCCGCGGATGCGGTCAGCTTCACGCTGCTCCAGGAGCAGCTGCACTCGGTGCTGGACACCCTCTCTGAGCGCGAAGCCGGCGTGGTGGCCATGCGGTTCGGCCTCACCGACGGACAGCCGAAGACTTTAGACGAAATCGGCAAGGTCTACGGCGTCACGCGTGAGCGCATCCGCCAGATCGAATCCAAGACCATGTCCAAGCTGCGCCACCCGTCGCGCTCCCAGGTGCTCCGGGACTACCTGGACTAGGACCGGCCGGACCGGGACACGGTTCAATGTGATGCGGGC
>JBKKDH010000385.1:0-4584 GCA_046708445.1 Arthrobacter sp. | reverse complement strand
CCCCCGGCCGCCAACCCGCCCCGATGGCTTGGTACCGGACCGCTATCCCAAGCCGGCAGCGAGATTGCAAGCGAGTCATTGGAACCGCGATACCAAGTCGCCAGGCTGCCAGTACCGGCCCTGCGTGCCAGTCTCTACGTGCAGCCGGCGCCCTCCGAGTGGCTACCTTCACGTACTGCTCAGAAAGTGTTAACCACGACCGTGAGTACATACAGGGCGGCTGCTCCGAGTACGAGAATTTGTGGCGCGCCAAGAGAAATCGCCGCGATCACGACTCCGAGAAGCAGCAGGTAATGAATCTTCGACGCCGTCCCTAAGAGCCTGCTTATCCATGCGAAGTATGGGGCGTCGCTGGTCTCCGGCGCAGTGTGCGGTTCGTTGTACCTGATGAAATCTGCGATCTCTTGTAAGCGCGTGCCCATGCGGACATTGCGCTGCGCTTTGTCCCCCACGGGGACCAACATGTCTCCGTGCCCGCCAGCGTAGCGGTGTTCCATCTCTGCGCTTTCCAGCTCATGAAACCCCTCAAAGCCTCCCGTTCCGATGTCCGCCGTCCTTGGTCTTCTTGGTATGGAGATTTCGAATCCGTGGAGTATGGAGCATAACCATCCGACGGGTACATCTCGTCTGCCCTTGTCACTGTGTATGGCACCGGTGGCCCACTGCCCTGCATCGTCGAAATGGCCTATTTGCTGCCTCCTCATGACTTGACCCCAGGGGTATTCCTTGGGAAGGACAGAGGCAGCGAGGTAAACGCGGCGGAATCGCATGCTGGGGATGTTCTCAAGACACCGTCCGAGCATGAACGTCCCGTTACTGTGGCCCACAAAGTAAAAGTTGTTCGGGCTGTGACTGATAAACTTTTGGCCATACCATTGCAGGAGTTTCCGTGCGTTGCTTCTACGGATCCAAGGGTTCACGAAGTGGATAGATCCGAAATAGCCATAAGTTGGCGTAACGGTCTTAGCCTGGGCCCAACCGGCGCTGTGAAACAATGCGGAATTACTTGCGCTGCTGCTTTTTATAATCCTTTCTAACGGCCCCACCCAATCTGCATTCTTGGACGAGCGGATGCCATGGAGAATGAATACAACAGGCTCGGAACTTTCCTCTTGAACGTCCCCAAACGTGGGGATCTCTTCCAGTAAGGCTGCTCGAAGTTGCCGGAAGCGTTCGTCCGGATCCAAGGCGTGGTTGAGGTTGAGGATGTCGTTGTGCCCGGCGTCCCGTACATCGACAGTGCCGGCATTGCGCATGAAGTCTGCATCCAGGATCTTGTCTCGGGAAATGAGTTTGTCGTTTTGGCCTAGCACCTGAACCACACGCATCTCGTCATTTATGGCAGCGTCAGGGTTGGCGTTCTTCATGAACTGGAACCAGCGCAGCCGAAGATTAGTTATGTAGTCAGATCCGTCCTGCAGGTGTGTGAGTAGAAAGGCGTCTAACAAAGAGAAAACGCCGACGAAGGCTCGCTCGGCCAGTGAAAGGCGTTGGAGTTCGTATCCGGCGTTTGGACTGGCAATTAGGACTACTCTAGAAACTCTTTCGGTCCAACGTGGAACATTAGGATCGATCAACCGGTGGTCACTTCGGCGACTGTCGAGCATCAGGGCCTCACGAGCCAATATGCCGCCGATGCTGTAGCCGACCAACATGATCCTTCGGGGCCAGGCGCCATTGCCGCCATCCTCGCCTGACCAGAGACGCACTTGGACCGCCAGATCGAGCGCAACATCCTCAATCCTCGCCCGGCTGAACGTCCGAATCCTATGGTTGAAAACCTTGATATCCCAAGATTCAAGCTCTGGGTCTGCTCTCAACCGCGCCAAGAACTCGTCACCATTGTGTTTTTTCCAATTCAGGCTAGGGACAAACACAAGGAGCCCCGGGGTTTTCATGTCTTCGCTGCCATCCTCAAAGGTCATTCTTCGCTCCGATTCACTAAGCCTGAACCCGTCTAGAAAGTATTCCTTCATTGATCCGCCGCGACAAGGGTTTCCCCCGATGAGGCCTTGATTCTGAAAAAGCCACACCATCTCGAGAGGCACTGTGATAACTGGGAATCTGGCAATTAACCATTGCCGCGTGATGCTACGGGTGGGACACTTCAAACACATCGCAAAAGCTCAAAGTTGCTGCTCAAAGGAATCCCTATGCAAGCTCCGGCCCAGCATACGCAACCCCAGAAGTCCTCGGCGGTCTGTCGCCTCATTCTGGTGCTGCTACTCCCGTTGGTGCTGGGATTGTCGGCCTGCAACACCACAGTGAAGCTGGGGCAAGCGGCCGCTGATGACGCCTTCCGGGCAGTTGGCAGCGCGGGTAAGGAGATAACAATAGGCCAGGATGACTTGACGCGGCTGACAGCGAAGTACAGCATCAGTCCGGAAGCCTTGAAACAAGTGGCTCCTTCAGCAGAGGTTGTACCGTCCTGGTCCAGGACGAAATCAAGAATCGCTGCAATCTATAGAGCAGCACAAGACGAAGAGGCCGCGTCGGCCGCCACGGGCATTGGCTGTGAGGCACTGACCGGCCAAATCAAAACGCAGGATGATCTCAACAAGTCGTTGGTCAACGCAGTGGCGGGCATGAGCCCAGACCGCGCCCTTACAACTCGAATGGCTACTCAAGAGCTGCAGAAGGAACTTGCGCTGATCAAAAGAGACGGAACTGAAGACGACCAGGCTGCCGCTCTTTGGGCCTGTTACTCGCTGGGCCTCGTGTCTTGACAATTTTGCTTGAATCAAGTCCTACCGACTACATGGAGCTTCGGGCATTGCATGTCCTCTCAGGCGGATTTTGATCAACCAGGCATGAACTTTGGACACCCGAATCGACGTCCCACCACGTGGCCGGCCGAGCAGCAACGTGACGCTCCAGTGCAACCCCGGGAACCTGCACGATCCGCCCGAGGTGCTGGAGCTGCGGCCCAAGCACCGGCCGCAGCAGGTCATGCCACCGCTGAACGACCTGCTGTCCGACGAATCCAGTGCTGGACGTCTCGGTATCGCTGGACACGATCAGCGCGGACGCGCTGCGGACGGTACGGTGCGCGGTCCGGGTGCCGGCCACTAGGTTAGGCCCGACGGCGGGACGCCGCTGGGTGCCTCTTCTCCCGTTCGCGCTTCCTGACAGTCAGCCCGCCGGCCGGTGGCTGCGGTGGATATCCCTGTTCTCCTACAGTGATTGAGCTGTATACCCGTGTTAGCGGCCGTCGTATCCGCTTTCGGGAGGGAGTTCCACAGTGTGACCGGCGGGGTTGGAACGGCACGCGGCAGAGTGCTGGCACCCGACGGAATCCACGTTCTGGACGGAGGCCAAGTCAGCACCTTCTCACAGGAGGTAAGTACAGCAAGACTGGCCAATTGCCTGGTCTCGGCCCGGGCCGGGCACCTCTCGGTGATGCAGCAGTTCCAGTCCTGAGGAAGCGTAGCCGTCTGACTGCAGCGACTGCCTCACCGAGTTCTCCAACCAGCAGGGCTCCGCGGGCGCCGACGTGGGACGGCTACATCACCACCGGCTGGGGACACATCCACACCATCTACCGCGACTCGAGTAACGACTACGCCAGCAGCGTCAACCATCCAGCCGCCACCGGCATGATGCGCGGCACCGGCATCCCCGGGCGGAAGCCCGCCGGCGTGACTGTCACCGTCGCCAGGGGTGGGCTTCGGCGAGTAAGAAACCGCCCTCCCATTCTCACGCCGGGACACACTACTGTGGGTACAGAAACTAACTCCTGAGCTAGGAGCGGTGAATGTTCTGGTACTCCAACAAGAAGGAAGATGCGCCCGCCGCTGCCAGTACCGAATTAGACGTTCTACTGGCGGAGCTCAAATCCAGAGAAGACTTTCTCCAATCACAGATCAAGAACGAGTCAACAAATTTCCTTGCGATACTTAGTTCCGCCGGAGCGGCGGCCGCTATATATGCCAGCGAAGTTCTGACGGCCCAAGGCTCAGCAAGAGTGATACCCGGAACCATCATTCTCGGGCTGGCGATAGTTTCCCTCTGATTTCCCGCCAATCACGTTTGGCATATGGCGGAGAATCGAGCGGCCGAAAGGTACGCTGCAGCCATATCAGGGGAAATCCGAAAAATAGTAGGCCCCAGTGAGGCCTCCATATTGATGACATGGCAGCAGTTTCGACTCCAGGAAATTGCCCCACGATGGAAAATTTGGTTTGTCACCATATCGATGACCTTCAGGTGCGTCGTTCTCTTTCATCCCTAGCGTTGCGTTAGCTAGTTACTGCGTGTGGGGGTTGGGTGGGCAAGGAACCTTCCAGCCTGACAGCCCGTTGCACTGGCTACTTCTTTCGATTGTGGGCCTTGGTGTCGTTACCTCGATCGCGGGACTGGTAGTGCCCTACTGGAAGTCCGGTTCCACAGCCGTATGACTTGGGCGCCGACGGAAACGGGCACTTCGTCCGTCCCAAGGTCCTTTGCCTCCCTCGATTTAGGACACCTTGGTTTGCGAGCTCAACCGACGGCCACAGGAGCCAGCGTCGGGCGCTTCGTCTCGGACACGCTTCCCCGCATCGGCATCGAGCGCATCCAGCCGTTCGAGGACGTCCTCGGCAGCCC
>JBKKDH010000384.1:0-14929 GCA_046708445.1 Arthrobacter sp. | reverse complement strand
TCACGGTCTCCGAGATCCAGAACCTGACCGGCGAAAACGTGCTCCTGGACGCCCAGCCCACGCTGAAGCGGTCCCTCGAGATCCGCGACCAGTACCTGGACCCCATCAGCTACCTGCAGGTGGAGCTCCTCCGCCGAGTGCGGGCCGGCCAGGGTGCCGAGGGCGAAACCGTCAGCGGCGCCGAGATCGACGAACGCCTCCAGCGGGCCATGCTGATCACCGTCAACGGCGTCGCCGCGGGCCTGCGCAACACCGGCTAACCACGACGCTCTCTCACTTCCTGCGGGTTTTTCCTAAACGCTCTCTCACTTTCGTAGAGAAAGTGAGAGAGCGTTGGCGGTTTTCCTGCGTTAAGTGAGAGAGCGTTTGCATGAAGTGAACGCTCTCTCACCGGCCGCCGTAGTGTAGCACCACGGTCCGGCGGGTGCTGCCGCCGTCGGCGTAGGGCATGGTGCTGACGCTGACGCCGTAGAGGGCGGTGAGTTCTTTTTCGCTCAGGAGTGACAGGGCGTCGCCGGTCCGGGGCCCGCTGGGAGTGAGCAGGACGGCCCGGTCCGCCAGGTACAGGGCGTGGTCGGGGTGGTGCGTGCTGAGGAGCACCGCCATTCCGTCCGTCATCAGCTCGCGCAGGAGCCGGAGGACCCGGACCTGGTTCTTGAGGTCCAGCCCGGTGGCGGGCTCGTCCAGCACCAGGACCGGGCAGCCGGCGGCGATGGCCCGGGCGATCAGGACCAGCTGCTGCTCGCCGCCGCTGAGCGTGGGAAAGAACCTGTTGCGCAGGCCCGCGATGCCCACCCTTTCCATCGCCTCCAGCGACGCTGCGCGGTCAGCCCTGCCCGGAGAACGGAAGAGCCCTACCTGCCGGGCGCGTCCCATGAGGACCATATCCAGCGCCCGGTAGGCGAAGGTACTGCCGTGGGCCTGGGGGACGTAGCCGGCCGTGGCCGCCCGCCTGACGGTTCCTTCCACAGGGGCCAGCAGGCCTGCGGCGCAGCGCACCAGCGTGGTCTTGCCGCTGCCGTTGGGCCCCAGGACGGCGGTGGCGGTTCCGGGGAAGACCTGGAAGCTGACGTTGCGAAAGACCCAGTCCGTCCGGCTGTATCCGAAGCCCACGCCGTCGAGCTCAAGCACTTTCCCAGATCCTGTCCCGGTTCCGGCGCAGCAGGACAAAGAACACCGGAGCGCCGATCAGCGCCGTCAGCACCCCCAACGGGATCTCACCCGCCGTCGCAGTCCGGGCGACGGTGTCCACCAGGATGATGTATGCGCCGCCCAGGAGGAAGGACACCGGCAGCAGCACGCGGTGGTCCGGTCCCACCCACATCCTCGCCAAATGGGGGACCACCAGGCCCACCCAGCTCACCGCGCCGCTGACGGCCACTGCCCCGGCCACGATGAGCGCCACCGAAACCAGCACCACCCAGCGCAGCGGGCGGGGCCGGATCCCCAGCGCCGTGGCGTCCTCGTCACCCAGCGAGAGCACGTTGATGCGCCAGCGCAGGGCCAGGAGCACCAAGGCGCCCCCAACGACGGGAACCAGTGCCACGGCCACCTTGGCGAACGTGGCCGTGGCCACGCTGCCCAGGAGCCAGAAGACGATGGCCGGCAACGTGGTGTTGGGGTCAGCGATATAGGTGACGAGGGCAACCAGCGCCGAGAAGAACGATCCTGTAACCACACCGCCCAGGACAATCATCAGCAGGGGAGTGCCGCCGCGCCCGGACGTGATGAGGAATAGCGTGGCCAGTGCAACCAGCCCGAAGGCGAACGAGCTGGTGATCAGCGCGAAAGTCCCCAGCCCCAGGAGGAGGGCAAGTGCGCCTCCGAAGGACGCGCCCGCCGAGACTCCGATGATGTCAGGGCTGACCAGGGGATTGTGGAAGACGGCCTGCAGGGCAGCGCCGCCGATGGCCAGCCCGCCGCCCACCAGCAGAGCCAGCAGCACGCGGGGCAGCCTGACCAGGAGCACCACGTTCGCCTCCGTGGCGGTTGCCTCGACCGGGACCGGCAGGACCTGGCCTGCGAGGACCTGCACAACGTGCCACAGGGGCACGTTGTAGCGGCCCACCGCCAAGGCCACCAGGGCCACTGCGACCAGGAAGATCGTGCTGATGGCAATGGGTTTCAGGGCCCGCTGCAAGTGCCGCGTGTCCTCGGGACGGCCCTCGCGCCGCGTGCTGTCCCCGGACGCGTGGCCACGCCCGGCATGTAGCCGATGGTCGCTGGCGTCATGCAGCATTGAACTGCTGGTAGTGGTCCGACTCCCCGTTGGCTGACGTCCACAGGATCCTGTCCAGCTCGGCCGGCGTCGGCTGATGGCTGTAAAGGAAATCGAAATACTCGGTGACCTTGTCCCGGAGCCTGGACTGCTGCTGGGGGTACGCGACGTCGGTGAGCCAGTGCCACATCAGCGGTGATTCCTGCGCCGGGGGATCCCAGCGGTAGCCGCCGAGCGGAACCTTGTAGACACGCCGCGACTTCACCGCGGCGACAGACTGCCAGACGGGGTCTGCGTAGAGGTCCCGGGGCGTGGCGGCGTCGAAATTCCCCAGCAGGATGATCTCCGGATCCCACCGCAGCACCTGTTCCACGTCCAGCCCCACCATCCCTGACCCCTGCAGCGGATCGTCCCCGGTGGCGGGATTCGTGCCCCCGACCAGCTTGATGTAGAAATCGTTGTAGCTGTTGGCGGCTGCCACCTTCAGGCCGCCGGTGAACCGGTTGAAGTACAGGATGCTCGGCCTCGCGGACGTCCGGCCGGCCGCTGCCTGCTTGATTGCGGCCAGCTCCGCGTCGCTCCGGGCCTTGATCTCCACGGCCCGTTCCGGCTTCCCCAGCATCGAGGCGAACATGGTCACCCAGGCGTCCACATCCTCCTGTTTGCCTGTGTTTGTCAGCCCAAGGACGTTCAGGCCGGCCTTTTCCAGCGGGTCGATGAGCTGCGCGTCCGACCACTGGACCACCACGTCCGGGTCCAGGGCGCGCACGCTCTCCACGTTGGCGGTGAAGTCCTGGGTGGCGATCTCGTGCGGCAGGTCCAGGGCCTTGGGAAACATTGTGCCCATGATGCCGTCACGCATGGCTACCCAGGACGCGTTGTGCATTGCGGCCAGATGGTCAGCCGTGCGGTCGACTGCCACCAGCAGCGACGCCGCCGGCATGGGGATGGTGACCACCCGGGTCACGGGGCGGGTGAACGTGAGCGTCTTGCCGCGCTGGTCGGTGACGCTGATCGCGCCGCCGGCTGCGGTCCCGCCGCTTACGGAAGGGCCCGACGACGGCGGCGAACCGGGGGTGCCGGCACAGCCGGCCAGGACTGCTGCCGAGCCTCCCGCCGCGAGGAGTCGAAGGGCGGTGCGGCGGTTCAGATCAGCGGTTGCCATGGTGTGACCCCTCTGCGTCGGTTCTCACAGCATCCGCTCGCGCGCGGATGCTGTCAACAGTTTTTGGCCCCCGGGGAGCGTCCCGCCCTTGTCCGGGGAATGCTGCGGTGCTACGTTCAAAAGACCCTCGGAAAAGGTGGCCACGCGATGGTTATCGACGGTGCCCAGATGTTTGTGCGGTATGCCTACCCGCCCAATTCCCGCGGCAGCTGCGGGCCTCCGGACAGCGACGCCTTGCTGCACTACGGCCAGTCCGGGGTCACCGACCAAGGACTCCGGGAGCTCGCGAAGGGCTTTGCCGGTGCCTTTCCCTACCTGGAACTGATTGCCGGCGCCCACGGCATCCCCGACCCCCTCGACGCCAGGGTGGTGGAGGCGTACTGGGTGGGAAACAGCCTGCTGGACACGGTGGGCATCAGCAACATGGGCAACTCGATGGAAGACCGGTTCCGCGCCCGCACCGGCCTGCAGTTTCCGCATCTTGTGGAAGGCGTGCTGGCCGGCGGCGTTCCGCACCATAGCTTCCACGTCTTCGAAATCTATCCGTGGCTGGGGCTGCTTCGCGATGACCGCCGGTATGCCACCGCGCTGAATGTCCTGGACCGCTGCCGGATCCGGTGGGGCGAGGTCCTGGCCATCACCGGGGACGAAGCCGTGGTGAAGTCGCGGCCGCTGACGTGGGACGGAACCACCCTGGCCGTTGGCGAACCCGTGGTGGAGTCCGCCAAGTACGCCGTGAACGGGACCGGCTTCATTGCCGGGCTCGCGGCGGGCGATGTGGTGTCGCTGCACTGGGACTGGGTCTGCGACCGGCTGACATCCCACCAGTTGCAGCAACTGAAGCACTTCACCGGCCGGCACCTCAAGATCGCCAACACCGGCGTGGAGCACCGCGGGGCGGCCATCGCCCTCGAGCGCTGAACCGTGTGCCGCTGAACCCCTGACCACGAGCTTGGGCCCGCGGCCTAGGGCGATTGGGATGCCGCGGGATCGCGGTCCTCCGGAGGTTCGACGCCGGTCGCGTCACGGGGTGAGGACTCCCCGGTGGGGCGTTCTGCCGGTCCCGCATCCGTGCCGGTGTCCTCGCGTCCTGCCTCTTTGCCTTCCTCCTTGATGACGTCTTCGCCGCGCCGTGTGGTGCTTCCGCCCACTCCTTCCGGTGCCATCGCGGCGTCCTCAGGCGTTTCGTCGGAGCCGGGCTGGGCCGGCTCCTTGACCGGTGGCTCGCTGCCCCATGCACGCGCCGTGCCGGGAGACGTCCCGGGTTCCTCGTCCCGTGATTCAGTGTCACGCGGTTGGGACGGATTCATGGTTTCCTCCTTGATCATGGTTGTGCTCAACCGGCGGCTGATAGCCGTCGCCGCCACCGGGCTGCCGTGGCTGTCCCATCAGTTCCAGGCCGGTCATTGCCAGCTCAGCGCCTGCGTCATCCACCCGCTCCAGCGCGAAGCCCATATGGATCAGGACCCAGCTGCCCGGTGGCAGCGGGCCCTCGTCCAAAAGCCCGATGTTGATCTTGCGGTGCACGCCGGCCACGTCCACGAGGGCCAGTTGGTTGCCGTAGCCCTCGATCAGTTCGATGACCTGGCCGGGAATTCCGAGGCACATGTTGGTTCCGCCTTAGGTCTGGTGGGAGATGTGCTGGCTCAGGAGGGATCCGACGGCGGCAATCGCCGCCGGGAGGGCGGCAGCCACAGGTTCGGTCAGGCCGATTCCTTCGGTCACATCAGCCGGAACGCAGCCCACCACATACGTGTCGGGGACCACCCCGCCCAGCGTTCGAAGCTTGCCCAGGACGGCGGCAGGGTCCATGCCGTGGGGGTCGAGGGAAGCGCCGCCGTCGAGGTCCTCGCGGCGGATCCGGAGCACCCGGATACTGCCCGGTGCCGTCCCGCCGTCGCGTTCTTTTCCGCGCTCCGGCGGCAGGGTATCCACAAGTACCAGGACATCGACTCCGGCCAGGAGGTCGTACGCCAGGTGCATGCCGCGGATGCCGTAGTCGGCCACCTCCACGCCGGGCGGAAGGTTTCCGTCCGAAGCAAGTCGGCGGGCGACTTCAGGGCCGAAACCGTCATCGCGCAGGAACATGTTGCCCACGCCTGCCACAAGCATTGTCATGCCGGACTCACATCCGTCGTGCCCGCAGGTAGCGCTGGACGTCCGGGACCGAACGGATCCCCGCGTAGATGGCGCCGAGCGCGAGGGCTGCCAGCAACCCCACGGTGGCCATTCCGATGATTCTCATGGCAGATTTTCCTTTCCATCCAGGCCCAGGGGTTCAAGCTCTTCGGGCGAGTAGTAGAACGACCGGCCGTAGCCCTCGTGGAGGTCTGCCGCCGGGTCCTGTTCGAGGACAAGGCCCACGTGAGTGCTCCCGTCCACATCGAAGTGGACGCTGGTGACGCGTCCGGTCTGACCGGCGAAGAAGAGGTCCTGGGCATCGGCGCGCCGGCTTGGATTCACCCTGACCCTGCTGCCCCGGGCCACCGGAACCCCGTTGATGAGCACGGCATCCATGTCGGGCTGTACCAGGGCTTCGGCCTCGGGTGTCCACCACGCGTTTCCCACGCCGGTGGGTCCTGCCAGGGGTTCCCCGACGTCCGGACCGACATCCAGGGCATGGGGATTGCGGAGGATCCCGTGCAGCTGCTGGAGGTCCTCCGGGGACAAGGCCTCGCACCGGTCGATGATGGCCGCCGCCCGTGGATCGGTGGCCCGGGCCTCGGCCTTTTCCTCCTCGGTGAGGGTCAGCACGCGCAGGGTGAGGATCTCGTCGATTTCCGTAGAGTCGTACAACGCCACCGAACTTTCCGGAGCCACCGCGGGGTGGTCGTACAGAATGATCGGGGATACCAGCAGGACGTCCGTCTGCCCTTCCGGACCGGCCAGGACGGGCCAGCAGCGGTGCTGCCCGCAGATGGCCGCCGCCTCCTGGGCTTCCGGTGGCGGTTCCAGCAACGACACAAAATCCGCGTCCTGGACGCTCAGCAGCAGGTGCGTGCCAATAAAGGACCGCGCGATGGCATCCTGCCGGGTCCAGCCAGCCGCCACGGCTGACGCAGGGGCCGCCGCCGTGTTCACAGCGCCGACGCGCAGCCTGGCCAAAGCCCCGCCCGCGGCCGCAGCTTCCAGCCTCACCTCACCATGCAATGGACGACGACGGCGGACCAGTCTTCCAGCCAGCTGCCCCGAGGCGTCGCGGACTTCCTCAACCTCCTCCCCGCCGGGAATCTCCACGGGCAGCACGGTCTCCTGCCCGCCGAGCGCGGCTACGGCGAACGGGCCCAGTGCGACCTCCCGTTCCACCGCCTCGTCCCAGCTCAGCCAGCGGGCGGCACCGACCGTGAGCTCATCCACCGGCGTGAACCCGCCGCCGTCGTCCATTTCCTCAGCGGACCGGCTCTGGAGCTGCAGGAAGCGCAGGTGAATCTCAACGGCGGCGTGCTGGTGCTGGGTGAGCAGGCAATCCGCGAACATGTCTGGCTCTTCGCCGGTGCCGGTCGCGGCGGCCCCCGGCGGGCCCAGAATCCCGAACTGCCACCGGGCCTGGTTCTTTTGCGAGGACGCGCGGTACGGGTAGAGCAGGTAGCCCTCATACAGCACGGCGTCTGCCACGGCGCGTGCAAGGCTCAGGCTCATGTTCATGGCAGCACGCCTCCTGACAGCGCTGCCGGCGATACCGCTGCGGTATTCGCCAGCAGGCTTTCCACTGTTGCATCCCATGTGGTCAGGCCACGGGCGGCTTTGTAGTGCGACAGGGCAGCCAGCACGTCCCGGTCGAGGCGGAGCCAGCCGGTGTTGGGGAAATACTGGTCCATCAGCCGGCGCCAGACGTCCACGGGAAGCCGGTAGGTGGCTTCGAGGTCCCAAGGAACCTGCTCCACGCCGAACCCCGCCTGGCCCTTCGTGAAAACCGTGCCGGAGAACAGCAGCTCCAGCGGGACCAGGCCCTCACGCAGCGACTGCAGGTATTTGGCGGCGGACACGTCGAAGTCAAAGGTGCAGGGCATTGGCAGGTGCAGTTCAGCCTCGCCCCTGAAGCCCTGGACCATGGTGCTGCACTGCAGCCAGAGGAAGGTCTTGAGGGTATTGGGCCAGCGGCCGCGTGCGCCGAAGAGGTCCAGCAGGCCGGATTCCTCCTCAGTCGTGTACCCGCGGCGCTGGGGCAGGATCCTTACCTGGCACCGGAGGGCGATGGCATGCACCGAGGCGCCTGTGGACTCGGTCACCCGGAGCTTCGCAGTGAGCTGGGGAGCCGCCGCGTACGGTTCCGGCTGGATGTCCAGGACCTCGAATTCCAGCGCAGTCACCGCGGGCCACCGGACGTTGATTCGTGGGTGCCTTCGCGGACGGGCCTGCTGCGGCGGCTGACCTTTTCGAAGAAAGAGGTGAGCTGGTCGCGGGCCTCCTGGCCGCCGTCGAACCCCCGCCACACGCGCCGCAGGTGGCCCACCAGCTCGTAGCAGGCGTCCACGGGGACCAGGTGGCAGTCGGCCTGGGGCCGGCTGTCGCCGGGGCCGCGGATCAGGAGCGCTTCGGTGTCCGGAGCCGCCACGGACAGGGCCGGATTCCGCGCCATCACGGCATCCCAGGCATCCAGTGGCAGCTCGGATTCGGTGGCGCCCGCCGGGCCGGGGTAGAAGGCAACGGTCCGGTCCAGTCTGGAACTGCGGAAGAAGAACGACAGTCCCACCGGGATCTCCAGCTCATCCCACTGGCCCGGGCCGAGCTCAAAATCGGGGAAGGACAGGTACCGGTCCGGCACCGACCGGTACCTGAGATGGGCGTTGCTGTCCGTGAAAAGCAGGTAGCACGGCCGGCAGGTGCACATCATGGCGTGGCTCTCCAGGTCCACTACGTGCTGGTGTTCGGCCGCAATGGGCGCCCCCCACATTTCGCCGCGCGCGCCGGCGGGCGCTGCCGGCGGCGTCGCAGCGATCCGGCGCAGGAGTGCCACCGGCAGGCCAGGCGCGCCCATCTCAGCCGTCCTTCCCCGCCGCAACCGGCACGGCCACGGACATCACGCCGCTCCGCACGAGCAGCGGGAGCGGGTCCAGGTGCAGGCTGCGGTCCTCAAGGCAGGAGCCTGCCTGGCGGACATCGAAGTGTGACCGGCACGTGGGACAACGCAGCAGGCCACCGCCGGCGGGGGCGGCCAGGGCCCGCTGCAGCGCGGCACCCGCCATGGACCCGTCGCAGCGCGGGCAGTGGTCCCGGTAGGCGTAGACGTCCTGCCCGGCCCGGCAGGCCAGAAGCGAATAGCCGCCCACTTCGAACCCGGCCACGTCGCCGGGTCCCAGGTCTGCGACGCCGGGGACGGGCTCCCAGGACCCCTCCGGCTGGTCGTGCCAACCGTTGCCCGCGACGGCGCCCGGCCCGGCGTGGTTCATCCTGACCAGCAGGGAATCCACGGGGATGAAGGCCGGGGTGGCGGCCTGCTTTTCCGCTTCCACCACGTCGATGGCCGTGACCTCCGGGGCCGCTGTTTCAATCGCCTCTTCGACGGCGAACTTGAGGGTGACGGACGACGACGGGCAACCCTGGCAGGTGCCCAGCAGCTTCAGCCGCACCACGCCTTCCGGGCTGATGTCCAGCAGTTCCACGTCCCCGCCATGGGAACCCAGGTACGGCCGGACACTGTCAAGGGCGCGGGCCACCCTCGTCTCCATCGATTCGGGGTGCAGGCCGTGGATGATCAACAGTCCGGACACCAGTTCGTCCGCCGCGAGCGCTGCCAGCGTCCCGTCGTCGAGCTTTCCGTGCTCATCGAGGATCTCCAGCATGCGTTCCAGCCCTGAGCCGTACATGTCGGTGACCTGCCGCACCAGGTCTTCGGCCCGGCCGCGGGCCACCGCCCCGCCGGCTCCGAGGGCGTCGAGGAGGGTACTTATGCGTTCGCCGGTCTGCAGCGGCCGGTCCGCGCCGGGCATGGCAGCTTACTCGCCGGTGAGCGTCTGGGTGGGCGAGTGCAGTTTCTCCAGGGTCTGGCCGTTGCCCAGGTACATGTGGACACCGCACGGCAGGCACGGGTCGAAGCTGCGGACGGTCCTCATGATGTCGATGCCTTTGAAATGTTCGCGGTCGTTCTCCTCGAAGATCGGCTGGCCCTGCACCGCGTCCTCGTAGGGGCCGGCCGTTCCGGACGAGTCCGTGGGGCTGGCATTCCAGGGTGTGGGCGGGTACGGATGGTAGTTGGCGATCTTGCCGTCCCGGATCACCATGTGGTGTGACAGGACCCCGCGGACCGCCTCGGTGAAGCCGCAGCCGATGGCCTCGTCCGGAACGGTGAACGTTTCCCAGGTCTTGGTCCGGCCGGCCCGGATTTCCTCCAGTGCCTTCTCGGCGAAGTGCAGCGCCGCTGCGGCCGCGTAGGCCTGGAAGTACGTGCGGGCACGGTTGCGTTCCAGGGTGTTGCTCCACTGCGGGATGTTCCATTCAAAGGAGACAGGGCCCTTGAGCGCGGTCTTGGGAAGGTTGATCTGCACGCTGCTGCCGGTTGCCTTGAGGTAGCCGATGTCCACCAGCCCCGCCAGTGCCGTGGCCCAGAGCCGCGCCAGCGGACCGCCGCCCGTGTCCAGCGCCAGGTTGTTTTCGCCGTCGAACCAGCGCGGGGACATCACCCAGCTGTACTTCTCCTTCAGGTCCCGTTTCTGCGGCCGGGGGTTGGTGTGCTGGTTCCAGGGGTGGCGGCGGTCCACCGGGTTGCCCAGCGGATCATGGGTCACAAACATCTCCTGGTCTTCCCAGTCCTCGTAGTAGGAGGAGCCCAGCATGATCCGGATGCCCAGGTTGATCCGGACCAGGTCCGTGGTGACCAGCTTGCCGTCCACCACCACGCCCGGGGTGACGAACATCTTCCGGCCCCATTCGGTCATGTCCTTGTACTCGAAGTTGCAGTAGTCAGGATCCTGGAGGGAGCCCCAGCAGCCCAGCAGCGTCCGGCGGAGGCCAACCTGTTCGTAGCCGGGCAGCGCCTCGTAGAAGAAGTCGAAAAGGTCGTCGTGCATGGGGACCACCTTTTTCATGAATTCCACGTAGCGCATCAGCCGAGTGATGTAGTCCGTCATGAGCTGGATGGTGGCCACGGTCCCCACCCCGCCAGGGTAGAGCGTGGACGGGTGCACGTGGCGCCCTTCCATCAGGCAGAACATCTCGCGTGTGGCCCGGCTGACCTGCAGTGCCTCGCGGTAGAACTCCCCGGTGAACGGATTCAGCGAGCGCATAATGTCCGCGATGGTCCGGTAACCGTGGTCGGCCTCGTGCGGGGCACGGGTATTTTCGGCCTTGGCCAGGACACCGGGGTTGGTTTCGGACACCATCCTTTCGCAGTAGTCCACTCCCACGAGGTTTTCCTGGAAGATGTTGTGGTCAAACATATATTCTGCGGCCTCGCCCAGGTTGACGATCCATTCGCCCAGGTTCGGGGGTTTCACGCCGTACGCCATGTTCTGCGCGTAGCAGGAGCAGGTGGCGTGGTTGTCGCCGCAGATCCCGCAGATGCGGCTGGTGATGAAGTGGGCGTCCCGGGGGTCCTTGCCTTTCATAAAGATGGAGTAGCCCCTGAAGATGGAGGACGTGCTCTTACACTCCACTACCTGGTTGTTGGCGAAGTCGATCTTCGTGTAGATGCCCAGGCTGCCGACGATCCTGGTGATGGGATCCCAGGCCATCTCCACCAGGTTGCTGTTGTCCGTCCCGCTCCCGGACGGCATAGGAATCGTTGAGGTCATGTTCTTCACCTGTCTGGAATGGGGTGGTCACCAGGTGCGCTGCGCGCCGGTGAGGAGTTCGCGTCCCGGCCTGCGCCACTTCGGTTCCTGGTCCAGCGTGTGCGTGGTGATGCCGCGCAGCGCCCTGATTGCTGCGCCGTAAGGCCGGATGGTGCTGGTGGAGAGCCTGCCGCCGGGAGGTTCGTCCATAAACGGCATGAACTTGTCCGGGAAGCCCGGCATGGTGCAGCCGATGCAGATGCCGCCGACGTTGGGGCAGCCGCCGATCCCGTTCATCCAGCCGCGCTTGGGCACGTTGCACTTGACCACCGGACCCCAGCAGCCGAGCTTGACGATGCACTTGGGGGAGCCGTACTCGGTGGCGAAGTCGCCCTGCTCGTAGTAGCCCGCCCGGTCGCAGCCTTCGTGGACGGTCTTCCCAAAGAGCCACGTGGGCCGCAGCGCATCGTCCAACGGGATCATCGGTGCCTGCCCGGTGGCCTGGTACAGGAGGTAGGTCATCGTTTCCGAGAGGTTGTCCGGCTGGATGGGACAGCCGGGCACGCAGACGATGGGAATGCCGGCCTTGGATCTCCAGTCGTAGCCCAGGTAGTCAGGGACGCCCATAGCGCCCGTGGGGTTTCCGGCCATGGCATGGATGCCGCCGTACGTGGCGCAGGTGCCCGCGGCGATGATGGCCGTGGCCTTGGGCGCCAGCCGGTCCAGCCATTCGCTGGTGGTGATCGGCTGGCCGGTGGCAAGGTCGTTGCCGAACCCGCACCAGTAGCCGCCAGCGTCGTGCAGTTTTTCGTTGGGGATGGACCCTTCAACCACCAGGACGAACGGCTCCAGTTCTCCGCGGTCCGCCTTGCGGAACCACTCCAGGAAGTCGTCAGCCCCTTCCTGGGGGCCGCACTCGAAGTCGATCAGCGGCCAGTGCATGGCGATGCGGGGCAGGCCGGGCAGGGCGCCGAGGGCGATTTCCTCCACGCTGGGCTGCGTGGCCGCGGTCAGGGCGACGGAATCGCCGTCGCAGCTTAGCCCCGCGTTGATCCACAGCACATGGATCAGGGCCTCTTCGGCCTTGAGGGATGTTTCGGTAGGCATCGTTGCCTCTTTCCGCGGCCCGCGAGGGCTCAGTGTGCGTCTGTCAGGGACTCTTCCAGTGACCCTGTCAGAGACCCTACGCGGGTCTCTGTCCGGGAGGTCCGGCCGTCCAGCCAGTCGTACCAGGCGGCGAGCCCGTCGCCGGTGGTGGCCGAAAGGACCAGGAATTGTGCATGGGCGTTGAGGTGACGGATGCGGTGCAGGCATTCGTCGACGTCGAAATCGACGTAAGGGAGCAGGTCAGACTTGTTGATGATCACCAGGTCAGCTGCGATAAACATGTGCGGGTATTTCTGCGGTTTGTCATCACCTTCCGTCACTGAGACGACAACTACTTTGGCCGCTTCGCCCAAGTCGAACAGGGCGGGGCAGACCAGGTTTCCCACGTTCTCGATGAACACGGTTGAACCCATCGGGGGATCAAGCGCGTCGAGTCCGCGGCGGAGCATATCGGCGTCGAGGTGGCAGCCTGCCCCCGTGTTGATTTGCACTACGGGCCGGCCGGCGGCGCGGATGCGGTCGGCGTCGAGGGAGGTTTCCTGGTCACCTTCGATGACCCCCGCCTGCAGACGGTCGCCCAGTTCCGTGAGCGTCCGCACCAGGAGCGTGGTTTTGCCGGCGCCCGGGGAACTCATCATGTTCAGGGCCAGGACCTTCCGCCCTGCGAGCCAGCCGCGGTTCCGTTCCGCGAGCAGATCGTTCTTGGCCAGCAGGTTCTGCTCCAGGGGAATGAGTTCCGGTGAGTGCGCGTGACCGTCGGCGTGGTGGTGACCGTCGCCGTGCGGGTGGGAATGCCCGGGTCCGTGGTCGTGGTCGTGCTCGTGGCTGTGGTGGTGCCCGTCATGGGTGTGCATGTGCCCGGGTTCGTAGGAATGCCCGTGCGCCTGCGCGTCCGTCACTTCGAGGGAGTACACCCGGGGGGCGGCGTCATCGCCGCAGCCGCACGTTGCGCACATTCGCTACGCCACCTCCACCGAAACAAGGTTGAGTTCCCGTCCGCTGACCACTTCGACGTCGGCGCTGCCGCACGGACACAGGAGGAACATGTCGGTCAATACGAAGTTGTTGCCGCATGTCCGGCAGCGGCCGTGGCCCTGTGGTTCATCGATCTGCAGCCTCGCTCCGGCCAGGGTGGTGCCCGCTGACGCAACATCAAAACAGAAACGGAGGGCATCGGGGAGGACACCTGACAACGGCCCGATCCGAAGGTTGACGCCCGTGACTGCACGGGTGCCGGTCTTCTCCAGTACCGCGTCTATGAGGCTTTCTACGATCGAGAGTTCGTGCATTGGACGTGCCCCCTCTCTGCCAAGATAGGCTCGTCGCGGCCTAAACGCAACCTTCTTATTTGACAGCTGCGGATGCATGCGCTACGGCGGTATAGTCATCCCATTATTCTGCAATGTCGCGGAAGCCGGAGGCTCGGAAATGAAGCACCCGGAAGCTGAAAACGTCAGCCGGCCACAGGCTCGGACCGGCCGGCCCGGGACAGCGCTGACCGGCCGGGAACGGGCATCGATCGGCGGAATGGCAGCCGTTGTGCTGCTGCTGCACGCTGTGGGTTGGGGCGTACTGCTGGCGGTCGGGGCACCGGTAAACCTTCCGGCGGGCTCGTCCGGGGTTTTCGGCGTTGGCCTCGGCGTCGCCGCGTACACGCTGGGGCTCCGCCACGCATTCGACGCCGACCACATCGCCGCCATCGACAACACCACCCGGAAACTCGCGGACGCCGGCCACAGCGGGGATGCGCAAACACGACACCGGCCCATGACGGTGGGATTCTGGTTCTCTTTGGGCCATTCGAGCATCGTGTTTGGCCTGTGCGCTTTGCTGGCGGCCGGAATCCGAAGCCTGTCGGATCAAGGGGGAATGGTTTCCGGCCAGACTGAGGCCGGCCTGCAGATCTTCGGGACGGCGGTCTCGGGCGTCTTCCTTTACCTCATCGGCGTCCTGAACCTGGTGATCCTGGTCGAAGTGCTCCGGTCGGCGCAGCGGCTGCGGTCCAGCGAGGGCAACCGCGCAGAAATGGAAAACGACACCGCCGCCGGCGGCCTGATGACGAGGCTCTTCGGCCGGGTGATGCGGCTGATCACAAGGCCGTGGCAGATGTACGGTGTTGGACTTTTGTTCGGGTTGGGGTTCGATACCGCCACGGAGGTGAGCCTGCTGATCCTGGCAGCCGGTGCCGCAGCCTCGGCGCTTCCGTGGTACGCGATCCTCACTCTCCCGATCCTCTTCGCCGCCGGCATGAGCCTCCTGGACTCGCTGGATGGCTGCTTCATGTCGTTCGCCTACCGCTGGGCGCTGTCCAAACCGGTCCGTCGGATCTACTACAACGTGGTGGTGACGGGGCTGTCCGTGGCAGTTGCGCTGGGTATCGGCTCCGTCCAGCTGATTTCCCTGCTGGTGGACAGTGCAGGGATCCAGTCCGGGCCGCTCGCTGTGATCGGCCGGCTCGACCTTACCACCGTGGGGTACACCACGGTGGCGCTGTTCATCTTCACCTGGCTCGTGGCCCTGGGAGTGTGGCGCTTTGGCCACATCGAGGAGCGCTGGTCCGTGCCGGTCCCGGAGAACGGTCCCGGGCAACATGGGTAGAAGGCGGCCGGGATAGGGTTGACGGCATGCCTTCATTCCAGACCCGCCTGAAAATCACCGGACTGAAGCCAGGCAACCCGCCCGAAGCCGTGATGGCCGCCGCCGTCGAGGCATTGGAAACCCGCCACCATG
>JBKKDH010000383.1:0-2635 GCA_046708445.1 Arthrobacter sp. | reverse complement strand
CGTGAGATCGAGTCCTCGATCGAGGCGTCGGCCGGCAGGTCCAGGATCAGCGGCTTGACCTTGGTGCGCAGGAAGTGGTCCGGGCAGGACGTGCCCAGCGCGCCCAGGCGCGGGTGCTCTGCCGCTTCCAAGAAATCCAGGACGACGGCGTCATCGCTGAAGTGCCCCAGCTGCGGCTTGTCAGTGGACGCCAGCCCACGGATCACCGGTGCGAGTGCGGCGGCCTTGGCGCGGCGCTCGGCTTCCGGCAGCGCGCCGAAGCCGGGGAGCTTGGGACCGAAGGGTTCGGCCTTGCCGTTGTCCTTGATGTATTTCTCGGCCTGTTCGATGATCCACAGCGAGTTCTGTTCCGCATCTTCGCTGGTGGCGCCCCAGGCGGTGATGCCGTGGCCGCCCAGGATGGTGCCGATCGCCTGCGGGTTGGCGTCCTTGATCGCTGCGATGTCCAGGCCAAGCTGGAAACCGGGACGGCGCCACGGCACCCAGAGAACCTTGTTGCCGAAGATCTTGGAGGTCAGGGCCTCACCGTCCATCGCGGTGGCAATGGCGATCCCTGAATCCGGGTGCAGGTGGTCCACATGGGCGGCGTCCACCAGGCCATGCATGGCGGTATCGATCGACGGCGCCGCGCCGCCCTTCCCGTGCAGGCAGTAATCAAAAGCGGCCACCATCTCATCTTCACGCTCAACACCCGGGTAGACGTTCTTCAGGGCGTTCAGCCGGTCCAGGCGCAGCACCGCGAGGTTTCCCGCCCTCAGCGTGCCCAGGTCCCCGCCGGAGCCCTTGACCCACAGCAGCTGGACATCCTCGCCGGTGACCGGGTCCGTCTCCGTGCCCTTGGCCGAGGTGTTGCCGCCGGCGAAGTTGGTGTTCCGCTTGTCCGCACCCAGGCGGTTGGAACGGGAAATCAGGTCTTCAACAGTCTTGTTAATGTTTTGCATGTTCATGCCTAAGCGCCCCATCCGGCTTGCTGGCCGCCGACGCGGTCCTCGTTGATCTGTTTCTGGTAACCGCTGGCTTTGAAAGCAGCCATCGGGTCCGCGGGCAGGCCGCGGGATTCACGCCATTCGGCCAGGATCGGCCGGACGTCAGTGTAGAACGCGTCGTTGAACACGCCGTTCGCGGCCAGGACGTCGCCGGAACGCTGGGCTTCCGTCAGCGCAGCGGTGTCGATCAGCAGGGCGCGGGCGGTCATTTCCTGGACGTTCAGGACCGAGCGGATCTGGCCCGGGATCTTCTCTTCGAGGTTGTGGCACTGGTCCAGCATGAGGGCCACGTGTGAGTTCTCTCCTGCGGACGTGCCGAAGCCGCCGCCGCGGATGACCTCGTACATGATGCGGAACAGCTGGAACGGATCCGCCGCTCCGACGATCAGGTCATCGTCCGCGTAGAAGCGGGAGTTGAAGTCAAAGGAACCCAGCTTGCCCAGGCGCAGGAGCTGCATCACGATGAACTCGATGTTGGTGCCCGGCGCGTGGTGGCCCGTGTCCAGGCAGACCATGGCCTTATCGCCCAAGGCGAGGGTCTGTGCGTAGGAGGTGCCCCAGTCCGGAACATCGGTGTGGTAGAAAGCGGGCTCGAAGAACTTGTACTCCAGGACCAGGCGCTGTTCGTCGCCCAAGGCCGCGTAGATCTCCTGCAGCGACTCGGCCAGACGGTCCTGCCGTCCGCGGAGGTCGTCCTGGCCCGGGTAGTTGGTGCCGTCCGCCAGCCAGATCTTCAGGTCTTTGGACCCCGTGGCGTGCATGATCTCGATGCAGTCCAGGTGGTGCGCGATCGCCCGGCGACGCACAGTCTCATTCGAGGACGTCAGCGAACCGAACTTGTACTCGTCATCCTGGAACGTGTTGGAGTTGATCGTGCCCAGCCCCACGCCCAAACCGGCCGCGTACTCCTTCAGGGCCGCGTAGTTATCCACCTTGTCCCACGGAATGTGCAGCGCCACCGTCGGGGCAAGGCCGGTCAGCTCGTGCACCTTCGCGGCGTCCGCAATCTTCTCCTGCACCGTCCGCGGGGTACCCGGCGTGCCGAACACCTTAAAACGCGTGCCTGAATTTCCATAAGCCCACGAAGGGACCTCGATGGCAAGCTCCCCGAGCCTGCCCAGCGCCGTTGCTACGTCATTCATGATGAGTTCTTTCCGGTGTTTTGTGTTGCTGCGGTCTGGGTGGTGTTGTTGCGGCCCCCTTCCGGGGCCGGTGTTGCTCAACTGGGCGTGGACTCCGCCGCAGCCAGCTGGTCGTCAAGGTTGAAGACTTCTTCGAGCACCTGGAACCCTTCGTCGGGCGCCTGGTCCGGATTGTCAAAAAGAGTGGCCATCTCGGCTTGCCAGCGCGTGTTGACCTCGGTCAGCGCCATCCGTGCCCGGACGGCGTCGAAGTCGTCGCACTCCACGTAGCCCACAAGAAGCCCGTCCTCGCCCAGGAACAATGAGTAGTTGTTCCACCCGGCTTCCTTCAACGCACGGAGCATCTCAGGCCACACGGCAGTGTGCCACCGCCGGTACTCGTCGATCAGCCCCGGCTGGACCGAGGAGCGGAAACACACCCTCATCTGCGACTCTCCTGAACTTTCCAAACTTTGAATCGTTTCATTGTTACGATTCAAAGTACTCTTGAAGTCAAGTAGGTGTCAA
>JBKKDH010000382.1:0-7755 GCA_046708445.1 Arthrobacter sp. | reverse complement strand
CGGTGCTGTTCGTCAATAACAGGATGTGCGACATTATTCCTCCAAGGGCCGTCCGCGCATCTTTGGGCGACTGAACCGGGTTTTCACCGGCCGGTACTGTCTCACTGCTGCGGTCTTGGCCGTCGATCGAAATATCCGGCCGGCAACCGTAGCAGGAAGCGTAGCTGAGCTTTGAGTATACCCAACCGCACCTTAACAGACACTGATCGGGCCATCCGCCGTGTCCGTTTTGCGACACATCCCGGTCACATAAGGCAGGATTGAACACAGGGGCACTGTGCCCTGCCGGGGGCTGAACCGCCTTCCGGTCGCCAGCCAGAAGGGGAATGCCGCGAATTGGGTGCAGAGTTGAAGCCGCGCACGTCCGAGCCAGGTCCCACATGAGCGCGGATCTGCAAGCCCCTGCCCGTTCGCTGGCCTCGTGGACCATCGGCGCCTTCGGCGTGGCCGGTCTGGTCGCCATCATTGCCGGGGTGTACACCTCCCCGGAAACGTTGCTCGCTGTCGCCGTGATTGTGGCGCTTTCGGTCGGCGTCGGCTGGCCCCACTTCCTCCGCATTCCTGCGAAGAAGACCCTGGCCGCAGTGATTGCACTGCCCGGCGTCGGATCGGCGCTCGCGGCCGCCTACGTCCCGGCACCCAGTTTCCTGGACTGGACGCCCGCCTTCATGGCGCTGGGCATGATGGCGGTGTTTGTGGTGCAGCTGATCCGCGGCACCGGCCAGGCCCAGCGGCTCGAATCAACCCTGGGCTGCTGCGCCGGCGTGCTGCTGTCCTGCCTTGGCGCCGGCTGGATCGCCGGGGCGCGTTTCAACGGAGTCAAAGAAATGATGCTGGTCGCAGCCATCAGCGCTGCGGTTGCCCTGCTGGCAGGACTCATCCGTTGGCCCGACAGCATTGTGGCGCCGCTCGGCATTGTGATGGCCGGGCTGGCCGGGCCACTTGCCGGCCTGGTTTTTTCCGACATCGCCGTCCTGCCGGCCGCGATATTCGGGGTGGTGGTGGGTGCTGTACTGGTCAGTTTCCGCCGGCTCGTCACACTCCGGGGCGCTCCACTTAATCTTCCAGCGGCTCTTAGTATGGGTCTTGCACCCGTCTCAGCCGTGGGTTCGCTGGCGTACTTCATTGACAAACTACTCATCTACTAAGCGTTAGGATGGCATCATGTCCGTACTTGCATTTGAAATCTTCTTCCTCGTCCTGCTCGGTATCGCCAGCCTCGCCATGGCCTGGTTCGCGGGATTCGTCGTCTACCGCCTCTTCAAAGGCCAGAAGTAGACCGTCCAACGAGCTAGCCGTTTCCTGAGGTAATTGCTGTGCCGATTGAGATTCCCACAGATCTGACCCCCGAACTCGTCCCCCTTTCCTGGCTCATTGGTGAGTGGGAAGGCAGCGGCCGGCTCGGCAGCGGCGACGAGGACTCGGAACACTTCTTCCAGCACGTGTCCTTCACGCACAACGGGCTGCCGTACCTGCAGTACCGCGCGGAGAGCTGGCTAACGGCCGACGACGGCACACGCCTGCGGCCGCTGACCGTTGAGACCGGCTTTTGGGCACTGGAGCGCAAACAGCTGGACGCCGACGGCGGCCCGGGCCTGATCCCGGCGGACATTGTTCCGGCCCTCAAGAGCGCCGACGAGGTCGAGGCCCTGCGCAACAAGGACGGCGGGTTCGATATCTCCGTCTCCATTGCGCACCCCGGCGGTATCTCCGAGCTCTACTATGGGCAGATCAAGGGACCGCAGATCCAGCTCACCACCGACATGGTGATGCGCGGCAGCCATTCCAAGGACTACAGCGCCGCCACCCGGATCTTCGGCCTGGTGGACGGGAACCTGCTCTGGCGCTGGGACGTCGCCGCCGGCGGAACATCGCAGCCGGGCAAGGGGCTTGAAGCGCATGCCTCCGCCTTCCTGAAAAAGGTTTCCTGACGCTGTCATGACACCTGCGGCGTCCTGGCCGTCAGTACACTTGGCTTCCTAGGCTTCACCTCGCGAGTGAATCACAGGGAGCATCATGGCTGCACAGCAGAACACCACGGATTACAGCGATCTGAAGGCCCTGTTCTTTAATGGGACGCTGAAAAGATCCCCGCAGACTTCCAACACCGAAGGCCTGATCAACGTCAGCCGCCTCATCATGGAAAAGCAGGGTGTCAGCACCCGCATCATCCGGACCGTCGACCACGACATTGCGAGCGGCGTGTACCCGGACATGACTGAATACGGCTGGCCCACCGATGAGTGGCCCGAGCTGTACCCGGCGGTGCAGGAAGCGGACATCGTGGTGGTTGCCGGCCCCATCTGGCTGGGCGACAACTCCTCACAGACGAAGAAACTCATCGAACGGCTCTACGCCCACTCGGGGCAGCTGAACAGCAAAGGGCAATGGGCGTTCTACCCCAAAGTGGGCGGCTGCCTTATCACCGGCAACGAAGACGGCATCAAGCACTGCTCCATGAACGTCCTCTACAGCCTGCAGCACATCGGCTTCACCATCCCGCCGCAGGCGGACGCCGGCTGGATAGGTCCGGTGGGCCCGGGCCCGAGCTACCTGGACGAAGGCTCAGGCGGCCCCGAATCCGACTTCACCAACCGGAACGCAACCTTCATGACCTGGAACCTGTTACATTTCGCCCGGATGCTCAAGGACGCCGGCGGGATTCCTGCTTACGGCAACCTTCCTGAAGAATGGAAAGCCGGAACACGTTTCGATTTCGAGAACCCGGAATACCGTTAGTCCCCACCGCACCCTCTCCGGTGGTCGAGCCGCGCAACCGGAATACACACTGACCAAAGGACGTTGCCCCCAGTATGACTACTCCCAGCCCACTGCTGTCGCGCCCAGGTGCCGTCGAGGGCGCCGGCGCGGACGCCGGCGTCGCAGCCCACTACGGTGAGCCCCTGCGCGAGCAGCGCGCCCTCGCAGCCGGCACCGCCGTCGTCGACCTCTCCCAACGCGGCGTGGTGACTGTCAGCGGGCCGGACCGGCTGAGCTGGCTGAACACCCTGTCTTCCCAGCAGGTCACCGGCCTGCAGCCCGGGGAATCCAGCGAGCTGCTCCTGCTCAGCGTCCAGGGCCGGATTGAGTTTGACGCCCGGGTGGTGGACGACGGCGGGACCACCTGGCTGATCGTTGAGGCCGCCGAAGCCGGGCCGCTGGCGGAATGGCTGAACAGGATGAAGTTCATGCTGCGCGTCGAAATCAACGACGTCTCTTCAGACTGGGCAGTGCTCGGCTCCACCCAGGAAGTGCAGGAGTGGTCCGGCCTGCAGGCCTGGCGGGACCCCTGGCCCCGGGTGGGCGCCGGCGGCTACTCCTACGCAGTGGTTACGGAAGACAGGCACCCCGGGCTGGATCGCCCGTGGTTCGAGTACCTTGTGCCGGCCACTGAGCTGGAGCAGACAGTGGGGGACCGGCCGCTCGCCGGCATGCTGGCGGCCGAAGCCCTCCGCATTGCAGCCTGGCGTCCCCGGCTGGGCGCCGAAACCGACGACAGGACCATTCCGCACGAACTGGACCTCCTCCGCACCGCAGTGCACCTGGCCAAGGGCTGCTACAAGGGTCAGGAGACCGTTGCCCGCGTGCACAACCTGGGCCATCCGCCGCGCCGCCTGGTCTTCCTCCAGCTGGACGGGTCGCAGCACACCATGCCCGCACCCGGCAGCCAGGTCCTCCTCGGCGAGCGGAAGGTAGGCACGGTAACCTCGGTGGCCCAGCACTACGAAATGGGCCCGGTTGCACTGGCAGTCGTTAAGCGGTCCGTTGCCCCCGATGAAATACTGACCGTAATGGACGGCGAGGAACCATACACCGCCGCCCAGGAAGTGATTGTCGCCCCCGACGCCGGCCAGGTAGTGGGGCGCCCGACAGGATTCCTGAGGGGGACCCGCTGATGACAGAAAACACCGCACCCGGCCCGGCAGTCTCGGGCTCACCGGCACCTGACGACGAAACCCTGGAGCTCGCCCACAAGCTGTTCCAGGCAGCCAGGGAGGGCGACACCGGGCTCCTGCGCGGCTACCTCAGCGCCGGGGCGCCTGCCACCATGACCAACGCGGCCGGTGATTCCCTACTCATGCTCGCCGCCTACCACGGGCACGCGGAGACAGTGCAGCTGATCCTGGAGTACGGCGCCGAGGCCGATGCCGCCAATGACCGGGGCCAGACGCCGCTGGCCGGTGCGGCGTTCAAGGGTTACACGGACGTTGCCCGCGTCCTGCTGGACGCCGGCGCAGATCCCGACGCCGGCACGCCGTCGGCCCGGGCGGCGGCGCAGATGTTCGCCCGCACGGAGCTCCTTGACCTGCTGGGCACCTGAGGCTTGGAAAACGTAGCCCGGCCCTGGCCCGCCCTGTGGTCCCTGGTGATCGGGTTCTTTATGATCCTGATCGACACCACCATCGTGTCCGTGGCCAACCCCAGGATCATGGAGGGGCTCGGGACCGACATCAATGCCGTCATCTGGGTGACCAGCGCCTACCTCCTCGCCTACGCCGTGCCGCTGCTGGTCACCGGCAGGCTGGGCGACCGGTTCGGCCCCAAAAAGCTGTACCTCCTGGGCCTGGTGGTCTTCACTGTGGCATCCCTCTGGTGCGGACTGTCCGGCGATATCCAGTCCCTCATCACTGCGCGGGTCCTGCAAGGCCTGGGCGCTGCCATCATGACGCCGCAGACCATGGCCGTCATCACCCGGATCTTCCCGCCGGACCGCCGCGGCGCAGCCATGGGGCTCTGGGGAGCCACAGCCGGCATGGCCACCCTGGTGGGTCCCATCCTTGGGGGCGTCCTCGTAGACACCCTCGGCTGGGAGTGGATCTTCTTCATCAACGTCCCGGTCGGAGTCGTGGGCTTCATCCTCGCCTGGCGCTTCGTCCCGTCCCTCAGTACCCATCCGCACCGGTTCGACATCCCCGGCGTGCTGCTCAGCGCCGTCGGACTGTTCCTGCTTGTTTTCGGCATCCAGGAGGGCGAGACCTACAACTGGGGTACCATCGCCGGACCCGTGAGCGTCTGGGGCCTGATCATTGCAGGCCTGGTGGTGCTGGCCGGCTTCATCGCCTGGCAGCGCCACAACAAGGGTGAGCCGCTCTTGCCGCTGGACCTGTTCCGTGACCGCAACTTCTCGCTGGCGAACATCGGGATCACCACGGTGGGGTTCACCGTGACGGCCTTCGGCCTGCCCCTGATCTTCTATTACCAGATGGTCCGGGGCATGACACCCACCCAGTCGGCACTGATGATGGTGCCCATGGCGCTGATCTCCGGCGGACTCGCCCCGGTGGTGGGCAGGATCATCGACCGCGTCAATCCCAAATACATCACGTCTGCCGGCTTGGTCCTGATGGCCGCTGCCTTGGCCTGGAACTCGGTCCTGATGCACCCGGACACGCCTATCCTGCTGTTCCTGCTGCCCAGCGCCGTGCTGGGCTTCGCGAACGCCGGCATCTGGGCTCCCCTGAGTTCGACGGCGACGCGGAACCTTCCGCCGCGGCAGGCCGGTGCGGGGTCGGGCGTCTACAACACCACGCGCCAGATCGGGGCCGTGCTGGGCAGTGCGGCCATCGCGGTGCTGATCCAGGCCCGCCTCGCGGCGGAACTCCCTGCAGGGGGACCGGGCGGCAGCATGGAATTCTCGGGCCGGCTCCCTGAACCGCTCCATGAGGGATTTTCGACGGCGATGGGCCAGTCCATCCTGCTGCCGGCAGCCGTGATCCTGGTGGGGGCAGCCGTGGCCCTGTTCTTCGCCAAACCCAAGGCCGTTCACGGCTGGGGCGCACCCTAGGTTCCGGCGGCGGACGCCGCGTCCGCGGAGGGCGCAACCCGGCCATAGCCCCTGCTGGGCCGGGCCGGAATCAGCCCAGGTGCACGCTGGTCTGGATCCCGCCGGTGGACAGCCCGAGCTTCCGGGCCAGGGCCACGCACCCGGTGTTGCTGACTTCGGCACGCCATTGGATGGTGAGTCCTGCCGCGAGCGCCTCGTGGGCTGCGATGGAGGCCGCCAGCGAACCGAGCCCGCGCCGCCGCCATTCCGGATCCACCAGCACGCCGAGATGGCCCAGCAGCCCCTCCCACTCCGAGTAGGCGCCGCAGGCCACCGGGACCCGCCGGCCATCCACCTCGTGCACGATGGTGTACCGGTTTTCCAGGTCCGAGAGCCCCACTTCGTTGACATCGTCCGGCGGGCACAGCCCCTCCAGTTCGATTGCCTCCGGGTTGCCGTGGGACACGGTCAAATCTTCAGAAGGCTGCTTCAGGGGCAGGTCGTCGGCGAAGAACAGGGCGGCCGCCCCCAGGCCGTGGCCTCCATGCGCGCGGGTCAGGGTCAGCAGGGTGACATGCTGGGCCATCTCTTCGTCCGGGATTCCGGCGGCAGCGTCAATGACCCACTGCGGGCCCACCAGCGCCGAGCTGCCGAAAATCCGGACGAATTCCACCGTCCGTACCGTGTCGTCCGCCCTGACAATCCGCTCGCCGGAAGCAAGGGACGCAGCGAACGCGTCGTCGTCGTGCCCCAGGCGCCTGGCCCACGCGAGCTGGATGATGGCGGCCGAACCGGGGTCAAGAGTCATGACCCCAGCCTACCCAGCACAGTGAAGCGCGAACGTACAGTTATGGCCACGCGTCGAAGGGGCGTAACTGTACGTTCGCGCTGTGTCCTGCGGTCTTGCTCAGCCGAACAGGACCGCGGCCTCGTCGTAGCGGTTCTGCGGCACGGTCTTCAGCTGCCCCAGCGCTTCCGCGAAGGCGACGTGCTGGATGTCGGTGCCCTTGAGCGCCACCATGGTGCCCCAGTAGCCTTCGACGACTGAGTCGATGGCCGCCATGCCCAGGCGGGTGGCCAGGACGCGGTCGAAGGCGGACGGCACACCGCCGCGCTGGATGTGGCCCAGGATGGTGGCACGTGTCTCGATGCCGGTGCGGGCCTCGAGCTCGGGGGCCAGCTGGTCCGCGATTCCGCCCAGCCGGGGCCGCCCGAAGGTGTCCAGGCCGCGCTCGGAGTGGGGCGATTCCATGTGGTCAGGCACGAAGCCTTCGGCAACGACCACGAGGGGTGCGCGGCCACGGTCGTGGGCTTCCTGCACCCATTCGGTGATCTGCTCGATGCTGACCTTTTGCTCGGGGATCAGGATGGCGTGGGCACCGGCGGCCATGCCCGCGTGGAGGGCAATCCAGCCCACGTGGCGGCCCATCACTTCGGCGATCATGCAGCGGTGGTGCGATTCGCCGGTGGTACGCAGCCTGTCGATGGCTTCGGTGGCGATCTGGACCGCGGTATCAAATCCGAAGGTGTAGTCGGTGGCGTCGAGGTCGTTATCCACGGTCTTGGGGACACCCACGATCTTCAGCCCGGCGTCGGTGAGGCGCTTGGCGGCAGCGAGGGTTCCCTCACCGCCGATTGCGATGATCGCATCAATGCCCATCCGGTCCATGTGGGCCTTGATGACTTCCGGGCCGCCGCCGTTCTCGAACGGGTTGGTGCGGGAAGTTCCCAGGATGGTGCCACCCTGCTTGGCAATGCCGCGGACCATGGTGCGGGGGATATTGATGACGTCGCCTTCAACGACGCCGCGCCAGCCGTCCAGGAACCCCACGAATTCGTGGCCGTGGATGGCAATGCCCTTCAAGACGGCTCCGCGGATAACGGCGTTCAGTCCGGGGCAGTCGCCACCGCTGGTAAGAATTCCAATTTTCATGTCTCGGCTCAAATCCTGGTGTGAAGGTTTACAGGCAGAGCGCCACGCTGAGCTCACC